>CAMLRV010000127.1 GCA_946482495.1 uncultured Flavobacteriia bacterium | reverse complement strand
ACGCAGCAAAGGTATGCGGTTGTAGCGGTGCGATGTAGGTCGCTTGCCATTTTTTATTTCCTTTCTTCTTAAAATTCTTATAAAATTTATTGGTATAAAACTTTTTTAATTAGATTTGTATAGTCTTAAACCGATACAAATGAAAAAGTCATTACTACTACTTGCAACAGTAGCATTTTTGCTAAGTTGTTCTCCAAAAAAAGGTGCTGTTTCTAATAAAGAAAACAAAGTTGATGTTGCTAAATACATGAACACCATTAACGAAGCTAGTTTATCTAAAAATCTTCATGTTATTGCTTCTGATGAAATGGAAGGAAGAAATACAGGTTCTGAAGGTCAGAAAAAAGCAGGGTTATACATTATTGAACAATATAAAGCTTTAGGAATAAAAAATCCTCCAGGCTCAACAGATTACTATCAAAAAGTACCGTCGGAATTCATGAAAAAAGGATTTTCTCCGAAACTGAATGATTCTGAAAATATTTGGGCATTTATTCCTGGTGCTGAAAAACCTGAAGAAGTAGTAATTATTTCGGCACATTATGATCATATTGGTATGAAAAATGGCGAAGTGTATAATGGAGCTGATGATGATGGTTCAGGAACAGTTACTCTAATAGAAATTGCAAAAGCTTTTGCAGAAGCTAAAAAAGAAGGACATGGACCAAAACGTTCTGTCTTGTTTTTGCATGTAACGGGTGAGGAGCATGGCTTACATGGTTCAAGATATTATTCTGAAAATCCGTTATTCCCTATTAAAAATACTGTGGCTGATATCAATATTGATATGGTGGGTCGTAGAGATACTATTGGTAACCATAAAGAAGATGGAAAATATGTATATGTAATTGGGTCTGATAGATTGAGTTCTGAATTACATTCTATTAATGAAGAAATGAATACTAAATACGTAGGATTAAAATTAGATTATACTTTTAATGCTAGAAATGATCCAAATCAGTTTTATTTCCGTTCAGACCACTACAACTTTGCTAAAAAAGGAAATCCTTCAATTTTCTTTTTCAACGGTGTTCATGAAGACTATCATGGAGCTAACGATACGGCAGACAAAATTGAATACGATTTGTTAGCAATGCGTGGTAAATTGGCATTTACATTGGCTTGGGAATTGGCCAACAGAGAAAATAAAATTGTGGTTGACAAAGACGGAAAATAATGCAATTATTAATTCTGAATGGTCCTAATTTAAACTTGTTAGGACAAAGAGAAACTTCTATATATGGGAAACAAGATTTCGATTCGTTTTTTAACGAATTGAAATCTCAATTTCCAACGCTCCAATTAGATTATTTTCAATCTAATGTGGAAGGAGAAATTATCAATAAATTACAAGAAGTTGGTTTTTCCTATGATGGAATTATACTTAATGCCGGGGCTTACACTCATACTTCGGTAGCTATTGGCGATTGTATCAAAGCCATAAATACTCCCGTAATTGAAGTTCATATTTCTAATACTTTTTCAAGAGAAACTTTTCGCCATCAATCCTATATTTCGCCCAATGCAAAAGGTGTGATTATTGGTTTTGGATTGCAAAGCTATACTTTGGCTCTACAAAGTTTTTTATAATCCATACAACTATTTCGTTTAAGAAATCGTCTATACAATCACAACCTAAAATTATAAATGCCCTTATGAAATTTAAATTATTATTCGCCTTTGTTCTTTTTTCAAGTTTTTCTATTGCCCAAATTAGAGGAAAAGTTACTGACTCTAAAGGAAATGCCTTGCCTTATGCCAGTATAACTATTGAAAAAACATATAATGGAACTTCTTCAAATGAAAATGGAGAATACGAATTGAATGTCAAAAAAACTGGAAAATATACGTTAGTTTTTAAAATCTTAGGATACAAAACTAAAACCATTACTCAGGAAATTTCTTCATTTCCAACAATTATAAATGCTTCTTTGGCGGATGAAGAATATTCAATTGAAGAAGTTGTTGTAAAAAGTGGCGAAAATCCAGCCAATGGAATCATTAGAAACGCCATCGCTAATCGTAAAAAAAATACAGATAGAACTGATAAGTTTGAAGCTGATTTTTATTCTAGAGGAATTTTTAGAGTAAAAGATGTGCCGAAAAAATTCATGGGAATTGAAATTGGTGATTTAGAAGGAAACCTAGATTCTACTGGTGCTGGAATCATTTATCAATCGGAAACTGTTTCAAAGATTAAGTTCGAAAAACCTAACAATTTAAAAGAAGAAATTATTGCCAGTAAAGTGGCTGGAGATGATAATGGTTTCAGTTTCAATACGGCTGTAAATACCAATTACGATTTCTATCAGAATACAATCGATTTTAATATTCCGATGATTTCTCCAATTGCTTCAAACGCTTTTACATACTACAAATACAAGATAGAAGATACTTTTACGGATAGTTATAATAATTATATTTATAAAATTAAAGTTACGCCAAAAAGAGATAAAGAACCTGTTTTTGATGGCTATATTTATATTGTGGATGAATCCTATGCAATTTATGCTGTTGACTTAGATATTGCAGGATATAGGGCGCAACAAGAGTTGCTAGAAACTTTAAAATTGGTGCAAAATTTTAACTATAATCCCGACAATAAAATGTGGGTAAAAAGCTTGCAATCGTTCGATTTTAAAGCTGGGATTTTTATGATGAAATTCAATGGAAAATACACGCACGTTTTTAGTAATTATAATTTTGTAGATAGTTTCGAAAAGAAAACGTTCGGAAGTGAAGTGGTAACTTTTGCTGAAAAATCAAACAAAAAAGAAGATTCCTATTGGATGGAAAATCGTCCAGTTCCGTTAACTGAAGAAGAAACCTCTAATTATGTAAAAAAAGATAGTGTTTATAAAGTTAGAAATTCTCAAGTTTATATGGATTCTGTAGATGCAAAATCTAATAAATTCAAGTTGATGAAAATCATCACTGGCTATACCTATAAAAATAGTTTTAAAAACAAACGATTCAATTATCAAGGATTATTTAATTTGACTTCATTTAATTTTAATACGGTTCAAGGCTATCATTTAGGTTCTGGATTTTCATATTCACATTATAATGAAGAGAAAGGGAAACGTACTAATATTTCTTCGGATTTTGAATATGGCTTTTCAGATAAACGTGTAAGACCAACAGTTAGTTTTTATCATAAATTCAACAATACAAATGATGCTTATATTCGTTTGAATGGAGGTAATAAAGTCAATCAATTTAATAATGCTGAACCTATTTCAGGAATTGTAAATTCGGTAAGTTCATTAGTTTTCAAAAACAATTTTATGAAATTGTATGAAAAGGAATTTGTAGAAATTAGTACAGGTAGAGAAGTGGTGAATGGAATATTTTTGAATGCCAATTTAGCTTATGAAAATAGAAAACCATTATTTAATACAACAGATTATGCTTGGGTGAAAACTGATGATTTGTATAGTTCAAATAATCCGTTAAATCCAGATTCCGATGCAGTTGCAGCCATTGAAGAGCATCATTTGACAAAGTTTAGTTTGAGTTCGAGATTTGTTTTTGGTCAAAAATATATTACCAGACCAGACGGAAAAATGAACATGAATGAAGGGAAATATCCAACGCTTGGTTTTACCTACGCAAAAGCATTTTTGGCTTCGGCAAAAGGATATGAATACGACTTTTTAGAAGCGCGTTTAAATTACAGTAAAACATTAGCCAATAAAGGTGATTTGGATTTAAATATGAAAGTAGGAAAGTTCTTCGGAGCGGATGATATTTCATATGCAGATTACAAACATTTTAATGGAAATCAAACTCATATTAGAATTGATGGACAATACAATTCAAGTTTTAATTTATTACCATATTATGCACTTTCAACCAATAATCAATATTTTGAAATGCATGCGAATTATAACGACAATGGGTATTTTATGAATAAGATTCCTCTATTAAATAAATTAGGTTGGAATTTAGTAGGTGGATTTCATCAAGTATCTTCTGAAAATTATAAACCTTATCAGGAAGTTTCTGTTGGTTTTGACCGAATTGGATTTGGAAAGCTTAAGATTTTCCGTGTAGATTATGTGCGTAGTTACCAAGGTGGTTATCTTGGTGATGGTGTCATGTTTGGATTGAGATTTTAATTGATTAACTATAAAAGAAAAACCTCGAAACTTAATTGCTTCGAGGTTTTTTTATTTTAGATAAACTAGGTTTTATCCTAAAACTACTAATTTATTATCTCCATCTACAACCACTTTGGTTAAACCATGTTTTGCTAAACCTTTCATGGCAGCATCCCATTTTTTTCCGCTTAACGCCGATTTGTCTTTTAAAGTTGCAATTGGTTGATTGTTTTCTTTCTCTAATAAACCAACAATAAATTTTTCATCTTCTGTTAATTCTAAAGTCACTTTTTTCTCCGGACGCATTTGCGGGAAGAATAATACTTCTTGAATTGAAGGATTGTTAGTTAAGAACATGATTAATCTGTCCATACCAATTCCTAATCCAGATGTTGGGGGCATTCCGTATTCTAAAGCGCGTAAGAAATCTTCATCAATAATTCCGTTTGCTTCATCATCACCTTTTTCTGCTAAAGCCATTTGTGCTTCAAAACGTTCACGTTGGTCGATAGGGTCATTTAATTCTGAATACGCATTAGCAATTTCTTTACCACAAACCATTAATTCAAAACGCTCTGTTAATTCTGGATTGTCGCGGTGTGATTTACATAAAGGAGACATTTCTTTTGGATAATCGGTAATGAAAGTTGGCTGAATGAAGTTTCCTTCACATTTCTCACCAAAAATTTCATCAATTAATTTTCCTTTACCCATTGTTTCGTTAACTTCAATTCCCATAGATTTTGCTGCTTCACGTAATTCATCTTCCGATTTTCCTGTGATATCAAAACCTGTGAATTGTTTAATGGCATCTGTCATCGTTACACGAGCGTATGGTGCTTTAAAGTCTACTTTGTGTTCACCAAAAGTAGCTTCTGTAGTTCCGTTTACTTGAGTAGCACAATATTCTAATAAGTTTTCTGTCATTTCCATCATCCAATTGTAGTCTTTGTAGGCTACATAAATTTCCATTGCTGTAAATTCTGGATTATGTGTTCTGTCCATTCCTTCGTTACGGAAGTTTTTTGAAAATTCGTAAACCCCATCAAAACCACCAACAATTAATCTTTTTAAGTATAATTCGTTAGCAATTCTCATGTATAATGGAATATCTAAACTATTATGGTGCGTGATGAACGGACGCGCCGCTGCACCACCCGGTATGCTTTGTAAAACTGGCGTTTCCACTTCCATATAACCAGCTTGGTTAAAGAAAGTTCTCATCGCTGTGAATAATTTTGTTCTTTTTACGAAAACATCTTTCACTTGCGGATTAACCACTAAATCTACATAACGCATACGGTAACGTAATTCGGCATCGTTAAAAGCATCGAAAACATTTCCTTCTTCATCCGTTTTTGGTAAAGGTAATGGACGTAAAGTTTTACTTAAAAAAGTAAAGTTAGAAACACGAATACATTTTGCACCCACTTGTGTTGTGAATAATTCACCTTCAAATCCTAAAAAATCTCCTAAATCGGTTAATTTTCTAAATACAGTGTTGTACAACGTTTTGTCTTCGCCTGGACAAATATTGTCTCGGTTTAAATACAATTGAACTCTTCCTTCACTATCTTGTAATTCCACGAAACAAGCTTTTCCTTGATCTCTTACACTCATAACGCGTCCAGCAACAACTACCTTCTTACCTTCTTCAAAGTTGTTCTTTATGTCTGATGAAGTGTGCTTCACTGGATATAAATCTGCAGGATAAGGGTTGATACCTAAATTACGTAATGATTGTAATTTCTCTCTTCTAATAATTTCTTGTTCCGAAAGTTGCATAATCTTATTTTTTAAGTGTGCAAAGATAGGTAATAGAAATAAAGTTTCAAAGTGCGAATTTTTTAGGAGAATGATTTCAAAATTGTATCTTTGAAATCGCAAAAACAAAATCAGCTCAAATAAGTTTTAAAAATAATTTTTCATATATAAAAAATAAATAAAACGATAATGAAGAACATGAAATTTGTAGTTACATTTTTACTGGCAACTTTATTGCTAAGTTGTAATATTACTGAAAAAATGACCATTAATCCTGATGGTTCTGGAAAGATTTCTTATGGTTATAATATGTCGAAACTTTTTGAAACTGTTTCGAAAATGGGAGACTCTCAAAAAGCATCAGCCAAAGCACTTTTTTCTGAATCAGATAAAGATGTAGATAGTACTTTTCATTTTAAAGATTTTAAAGAAATGGCAGTTAAGCATGGTGATACTTTAACACCAGAACAAATTGCAATGTTTGAAAAATTAGAAAAATTCTCGGTTCACACGGTAATGAATAAAAAGAAAGGTGAAGCCCTTTTTGAGCTTTATGGAACATTTAATTCAGTTGATGAACTTAATAATATGGAATCTCCAGCTTCAACTTTACAAAGATCATCTGGTAAAAAAGCAGATGCTATGTCTGGATTGGATGGAATATTGAATGATTCAAAAATCACATCAACTTTTAAAGGGAATGTATTTACTAGAACTGTTGTGAAAAAGGAAATAACAATTGATACAACTTCATTTGAGGAAACTGATGAGCTTTATGAAGAAACAACTGATTCAGTTGCTTATAGTGAAG
>CAMLRV010000126.1 GCA_946482495.1 uncultured Flavobacteriia bacterium | reverse complement strand
GTACTTCTGATTTTACTTATACTTTAGCAGGAACAGCACCATGTGTTAGTGATTCTAGTATTGCAACAATTACAATCAACCAACAACCAAATGCTGGTACTGGCGGTAATTTATTGTTTTGTGAAACAGATACTTCTGTAATTGATTTATACGGATTAATTACAGGGGAACAAACTGGAGGAACTTGGACAAGAACTTCAGGAACAGGTGGAACATTTAATGCGGTAGCAGGTACATTTGCTTTTGCAGTTGGAGTTACGAATTCTTCTTTTACATATACAATTGTTGGAACTGCTCCTTGTGTTAATAGTTCAAGTGTAGTTTCAATGACAATTGCTCAACAACCTAATGCAGGAACAGATGGAGCTATTGTTGCTTGTGAATCGAGCACAACTACTATTGATTTATTTGGTTTAATTTCAGGTGAACAAGCAGGTGGAACTTGGACAAGAACATCTGGAACGGGCGGAAGCTTTAATGCTACGGCCGGAAAATTTACTCCAGCAGCAGGTGTAACTAATTCGACATTTACTTATACTTTAACTGGCTTGGCTCCTTGTGTAAATGATAGTAGTGTAGCAACAATTACTTTTACTGCACAACCTAATGCTGGTGCAGATGGTGGAACAGCAATTTGCGAATCGAGTACTGCTGTAATTGATTTATATAGTTTAATTACTGGGGAACAAACTGGCGGAACTTGGGTAAGAACTTCAGGAACTGGAGGACTTTTCAACGCAGTTGCAGGAACATTTACACCAACTGTGGGTGCAAACACAAGTACGTTTAAGTATACTTTAACAGCAACTGCGCCTTGTGCAGATGATAGTAGTGTAGCTACAGTGACTATAAGTGCAAGTCCAACTAATATAACAATTTCAGGTTCTACAACTACTTGTGCAGGTATTCCAGTTAACTTAACGGTTACGGCAACACCTGGTACTATAATCACTTGGACAGGAACACCAAGTTCATTCACTATTGGTGCATCGGGAAGTAATACGATTCCGGTTTCACCATCGGTAAATACAACTTATACTTTAACAAGTGCAAGTTTGAATGGTTGTACAATTCCTGTTGTGGGTCAAAGTGCAACAGTTTCTGTTTCAACAACGCCTCAATTTATAACTCAAATTCCAGATGTTACAGTTTGTAATGGAGCTCAATTGAATATTGCTTCGCAATTAACAAGTACAGTTCCCGGAACTACATTCAATTGGAGCGCTTCGTATGCTAATACAATCGGAAAAGATAATCTTGGAAGTATAATCACAAGTGGCGATGAAAATAATATTGATCAATTTGTAAGTCTGATTAATAATTTACAAGGAGGAACGATTACCATTTTAGTTAGTCCACAAATTGGAAGTTGTTCTGGAACTCCGCAAGAAATTGTAGTTACCGTAAATCCAATTCCAACTATACTTTCAATTGTTGCTGATAAAACAACGGTTTGTAATAATGAATTTGTAATATTAACATCAAATAGTAATCCAACTGCTTCATCATACAATTGGCAAATTAATACTGCTAATGGTGTTCAAATTGTAGGAGGCGCAACGAATGGAACTTCAACAACAGGAATCGTAAATTTACAATTGGCTTTAACGAATCCTTTAGTGGCTGGGACAATTAGTTTTAATTTCACACCAGTAAATGGAAATTGTTCTGGAGCTACTGTTACTTCTGTTACTATTACAGTAAACCCAATTCCAGGTAATCCTATTGGATTGCCACAACCGGAAATTTGTAGTGGAGAAACTACGAATATTAACGTTTCGGAAAACTTATTGATTCCAGGTACAATGTTACAATGGCAAGTGGTAAACTCTAATAATGTATCAGGATTTTCTCAAAATGGAAGTGGTTTAGCACCAATTTCTATTCATGATGTGTTAGTAAATACTTCTGATGTTCAAGGTTTTGTTACGTATAGAATTACTTCTGTAATTGGTCAGTGTCAAGGTTCTTCAACAGACATTACAGTTTTAGTAAATCCGTTGCCAAAACCAATGCTAACGGATGGGCATATTTGTGTGAATCAATCGACTGGAGTAACTTATCAAGGATATGTTTTGGACACACAATTATCTAATCCGAATTATTCTTACGAATGGTATTTATTTAACACTACAACTAATGCATACGACTTAATTGGAAGTGCTAATACTTCCACGTATGAAGCTACAATTGCAGGAAATTATCAGGTGATTGTGACTAATAATTTAACCAACTGTTATGCCGATGCTTCTGCAGATGTAATGGAAATTTATCCAGCAACAGCTTTTACAACATTGGTAACGGATGCTTTTACAGATAACGCTACGATTACTGTTACAGTGAATCCGATTGGAACTGGGAATTTAGTTTATGCGATTGATAATGGAGCTTGGCAAAGTTCTAATATTTTCACTGGAGTGGAAGGTGGAACGCACACAATTTTAGTAACCGATTTAGAAGGATGTACGAATTTATCTCAAACTGTTGAGGTAATAGATTTTCCAAAATACTTCACTCCAAATGGAGATGGAATACATGATACTTGGAGCATTGCTGGATTGAATCAAAGAGATGCAAAACTTTACATCTTTGATAGATATGGAAAATTAATTAAACAATTAATAGCTACTGACGGAAGTCAAGGGTGGGATGGAACTTTTAACGGACAGCAAGCCCCATCTTCTGATTATTGGTTCACGATAGATTACACAGAGAACAATCAACAAAAGCAGTTTAAATCACACTTCTCATTAAAGAGATAGTATTTTTTTAAAGCGAGAAAAGGCCTGTAGTGATACAGGCTTTTTTTGTGGTCTAATTTTGCATTTACAATTTTTGATTTAAGCGATAAGTAATTTTCAACTTTGGCAAAGTCTATTTAAAGATGCTTCCAGTTTAAATCCCAAATTACGTAAAATCCGTAAACGCTTATTGAACAATTACTCTAAATTTATTAATAAGAAAAATAGGTATAAATACCTAGTTAAAAAAACGAGTAGTTTTGCGCGTTTCTAAGAGTTTTATTAGAAGTATATTTGAATAAGACTTAAAAACATTCTCAATTTGAGAAAATTAAAAAGTTTCTAACCACCCCAGCATAATTGTGTTTTTACTTACTTAATATATTTTATTAATTAAAAACAATGTATTATCATGGATTCAAACAATGAAGACAGAGTAATTTCCTATCACAAAATTCGTCGGTCGGTTGGAATTATTGGAATGTTGCTTCCGTTTAGTTTATGGTTGTTTAATACCATTATCAATGAATCTAATGTCTTAAATAATCCATTTTGGATAATTTTTGACGAGCCTTATTCTCCGAAAGATAATTTAAAAGATTCTATAAGTCATTTTTATTATTCCACTGTGGGAGAAGTTTTCACAGGTGCATTGTGTGCCGTATCCTTATTTTTATTTTGTTATAGAGGTTATAAAAAACCAAGTTCTGGAAAATACCATTTTATTCCAGGCGATAACTTTATGGCAAATTTTGCTGGTTTGATGGCTTTATTAGTTGTTATTTTTCCTACAAGTTCTGCAGCAGTTGAAGATAATTTAAGAGCTTTTGTAAGTAGTAAAAATGCAAGTTACATTCATTATGTAGCGGCATCACTATTTTTCATATCACTTTCTATCATCTCTTTTGTAAACTTTAGGCGAACGGAAAACCCTAATGAATTTGGTCAAATGAAAGCGCATCATATTTATAAAAAATGTGGTATCATAATGATGTCGTGTTTGAGTGCTTTACTTCTGATTTTTGTTTTGGAAAAATGTAAGTGTGATGTGAGTTGGACAGAAACTTACAATGTTACCTACTGGTTAGAAACCTTAATGTTATTAGCTTTTGGATTTTCTTGGGTAGCGAAAGGAAAAATTGACGAACAAGTGATTCATAAAAATATCTTCGGTAATGGGGAGATTAAAAGTAATGTTTAATTAGAAATATTTTAAACTAAAATACGAACTCTAAATATTGAAAACCATGAAAAAATTACACCTAATTCTAGTAAGCTGTTTATTTACATTATTCAGCTATTCTCAAGTTCCATCTATTAACACTAATACTAATTTTTCAAAAGAAAGAGGTGAATATTCGGATCAAAACAAAATTGATAATTTATTTAAAAGAGAAAATAAATTAAAAGATGAATTGGATAAAATTTCAAAACCATTAGGAAAAGAAGAAGCCAAACTAAATAAATTGAAAACAAAACTTGAAGATGAAATTAATGAAGAAAAGATTAAAACTTTAAATGAAGAAATTAAAAAAACTGAGGTAGAAATTTCTAAGTTAAAATCAAAATCTGAGGCTATTAATGATAAATTAAAATCTATTAGAAACGATTTAAAAACTGAAGGAGAAAAGCCCGAAAATAATTTCTTTAAACCATATAATGATCATTATGATCTTCGAATAGAAAAATTAGATGTAATAATTGCAAAATTGAATAAAGATCTTGATGAAGCTAAAAAAGAAGAGAATACAGATAGAATGGATAATTACAAAAATGAAATTAAAGACTTAAACAGAAAAAAGACAAATTTATTAATTGAAAAAGGAAGAGTTTTAAGTCCAAAAGTAAATCATTATCAATGGTATTTTCCAACTTGGAAACCGAAATATAGAAATTCGTTTTTTGAAGATGTTTATAATAATCCAGCGAATAAAACGAATTATTTAAATGCATTTTCTATTGTTGGTGCCCCTAATGGTATTACTGGACAATCTGAGTTAATTGCAGATAATATTAAAATGGTTCGTGTTACTTTCGGAACTGTTATTAGTGCTTCAAATGATTCATTAACTAATGCAAATACACAAGTTGAAGCATTGCAAAGATTAATTAATGGAGGAGGGAATTTTTATTTAGACGGTTCACTACCATTAATGAATACGATTAAAGGGAATTCAGATTCGGAATTAGTAAATTTGTATTCTTTTTTAACGGCAAAAATTGCATCTGATGTTAAAGGCTATGGTAATGATTTAGAAGCGTCCACTTTTAATTCTAGTATGGGACTTAATTGCTATGGAGACTTGTCATCAGAAAATAAAAAATTCAATTTCTTTTTTGTAGCTTACACTAATTACTACTTTGGCTCCACTAAAGAGTTTTACAGAAATCTTGGTATTGAACATAATCATGGTTTTTTGTCTGGTAAAGTCACAATTGGTGTTACGATGTTAAATCAATTTCGTTTTTCTGCCAATGTTTTAACCTTTGGAAGCGAACCTGGAGTAAGAAGTGATAAAATTGGATTTGGGTTGCAGTTTTTACCGAATCTATAATTCATGACATATTGATTATGCGGATAAAAAATAGTTTTAGATGGTAGGGATGAGTTTCTGCTTATTATTGATAATGAAAAGCATACGGGTAATAATTTTTATATCACATCTATTGATTATAATGTGATAATGCTAATAATAAACGTTTTATTACTTGTAAATTGCGATGAATAGTAATATTTTTGAATTATTAAAAAAGATATTAAAACAAAAACAATAACTTAAAAACAAATAACACAATGAAAAAAGCATTTTTATTTTTAGCTTTATTGGTGTGCACAACTATTTTTGCACAGGATTTTTCTTCTTTAGAAAAGATGGAATTAAAATCGGATGAATCATATGTAAAAGCAGAACCTAAAGTTTTAGAGTGTGCAAATTATTTATTTGCTCACCCTGTGAAAGAAGCTCCTGCAAATAGAGCTTTAGCGCTTCAGTTTATCTTGAAATGGATGGAAGGAACTTCACACACATTTAATATTGATAAAAACGCTACAGACTTAGTTGGGGAAAACCAAGATTTATTTGGATTATTAATTGCTGGAATGTCAAAAGTAGTTATTGATAGTGGTAAAACGGAATTAACTGACAATCAAGTTTTAGATAGAGCGGCTGCACTTTTGGCGGTTTACTGTAATGATAAGAATAATCAGTTGGAAATTACTAAAGGCTTGAAAAAGTATTTAAAGCAATAGGTAGATGTTATTCTGGTTGATTTGTTAGGATACCTTATAAGACAATTCACGAAATTAACCCTTTAAGAGTTGGAATCTCTTGAAGGGTTTTTTGTTGGATGTTGTGAGATGCTTACAGTCTAATAAACGTTTGTATTATATATTGTTTTAGATGCTGAAAACCAGTTCAGCTTAATATAAAGTGTATTAAAAACAAAAGACCAATCTTGCGACTGGTCTTTTTTATGTTATATATAATAAGGTAAGTTATTTTCTGATAAATAATAAAGTGTAATACTTTTTTCCGGTTGGGTCTGGTTTTACAGATAATCCGAAATGGGTGTAGTTTCCTTCAAGATTGGCTCTATGTGCTGGGCTATTGTTCCAGGCATTTAAAACGCCAGCTGCAGTGTTAAATCCAGAAGCTACATTTTCTCCAACAGCTACTGCGCCAAGCCCGTTTTCTAATGAAATGGCTCTGTCTTGGAAATTATCATGACTAATTACATTTTTAGAAATCATGTAGTCGTCATGTGTTGAACCAACATACGAAATTTCATTGATGATGCTTAATGCTGTTAAACCTTTATTGACTCTATCTTGATTGATTAAATCTAATACTTCAATCTCAAAAGTTGAATGGTTATAACTTCTTAAGACGATTGACGATTGCGGAGTTTCTTCCACTTGTGTGTCCTCGTTTGAACACGACAATAACGAAACCGATAGGCATAGTGCCATCAGAAAATTAAAATATCTCATGTTTTAGTAACTTTTGGGGTTGTGATTATTCAGTTACAAATGTA
>CAMLRV010000125.1 GCA_946482495.1 uncultured Flavobacteriia bacterium | reverse complement strand
TGTAAGAATTAAATAAATTTGAAAAGGGTAAATGTAATTTGCCTTTTAATTTTTCTGGCAAATTTTCTTTTTCTTTTATTTTTAAAACAATGTGAAAATGATTTTTTAATAAACAGTAAGCATAGATATCACAAACTGGCAGTAAATATTTTTCTACTAAACTTAAAAAGTAAGTATAGTTACCTTCGTCTAAAAATAAATCCTCTTTATTATTTCCTCTGTTGAAAATATGATAAGTAAGACCAGCTTCGAATTTATCTTGCTTCATTTTTATTATTTAAACCTAACAGGTTTTTGAAACCTGTTAGGTTATTTAGTTATATTTGTGAGAGGTAAAAATACTTATTTAAAATAAAGTGCGAAAACTATTATACAAAAAAGGGCGAAAAGTTGTTCCAACATTAATTGAATACACTGGTGAACACGCAGATACGAAACCAGAAATGCAATTATTTGTGTACAATTCTGATGAATTATTTGAATTTGAAGACATAAAATTGTCGCAATTAGATAAGCATTTAGATGATTCCAAGAACAATTGGTTAAATCTGCACGGTTTAGGTGATATTGAATTGATAAAAGAAATTGGTGAGAAGTTTTCTATTGACGATTTTATTTTGGGCGATATCTTAAATATTTTAAAACGTTCAAAAGTTGATGAGTATAATCATACGTTGTTTTTTAATATTAAATCACTTTTACCAGAATCGAATGGTATTGATGTAGAGCAAATTAGTTTTATACTAAGAGATGGCTTTCTATTTTCTTTTCAAGAAAAAAAGAGCGATTTCTTTCAGCATATTCGAGAAAGAATGCGTCAGCATGCAGGAATTGTAAGAGACCGTAAAGTAGATTATTTGTTGTATTTGCTTTTAGATGCAGTGATGGAAAATTTTTACATCACCATTGAAAGTGAAGAGATGAAAATTGATAATGTGATTGATTTAATTAAAACGAAACCCAATCCAAATATTTTAGAAGACATTGAATGTCACAGAGATAATTTGAATTTTTTACGCCGTTCTATTGTGCCACTTCGTGATTCGTTGTATTCTATAAAAAGCATGAAAGATGATGATGTTTTTAATGTGATTGCTCCTGAAAATTATACTTTCTTTTCTCGATTACATCAAAAATGTTTAGAACTTTTAGATCAAGTTGATGCCGATTTAAGTTCTTTAGAAAGTGCTTCGGCTTTTTATTTTTCTATGCAAAGTCATAAAATGAATGAAGTAATGAAAACATTAACTGTGGTTTCAGTATTTTTTATGCCTTTGACTTTTATAGTTGGTGTATATGGAATGAATTTCGATAATATGCCAGAATTGCACTGGCAGTATGGTTATTTCATTATTCTAGGTGTAATGTTTTTGCTGTTTATTACTATGATAATTTACTTTAAAAAGAGAAGATGGTATTAATCATTAAAATTTGTATAAAATGGAAAATGACATAAAAAAAATATTAGATTCTGAAGATGTTGAGTTAAAAAAGCTCCAAGAAATTGTTAAAAAAGCAATTTCAGAAGAAAAACTAATTATCAATAATTTACTGCATCCACCAACTGATAAATTAACAAGAGGTCAAAAAATTTCGGATAAAGTAGCTAATTTCGGAGGAAGTTGGGCTTTTATTATTTCATTTTTTGTGGTTTTAGTCGCTTGGATTGTATTTAATTCCTTGGCGTTAAAAAACTTAGCTTTTGATCCGTATCCATTTATTTTGATGAATTTAATTTTATCATGTGTAGCGGCATTGCAAGCGCCAATTATTATGATGAGTCAAAACCGACAAGAAGAAAAAGACAGAAAAAGAAGTGAAAACGATTACTTAATCAATCTTAAATCGGAATTAGAAATTAGAGCGTTAAACCAAAAAATTGATTTGTTATTAGAAGAGCAAATCAAAATTTTATTCGATAGTCAGGCAAAACAATTACAAATTTTAAAAAACATTGAGAAAAAATTGAAGTAACTTTTTTTGATTACTTGCGACATATGTATCATGAGTGAGAAAAAAATACATTGGGAAAAAGTTTTTGCAACGAAGAAAGAAACAGAAGTAAGTTGGTATCAAGAGAAGCCAGAAACTTCTATTAAATTTTTTATTGATAATAATATCGCTAAAGATGCAAAAATTATTGATATTGGTGGTGGTGATAGTTATCTAATTGATAGTTTATTAGATTTAGGATTTACGAATTTATTTTTACTAGATATTTCAGAAAATGCGATAGAACGTATTAAAAATAGGTTAGGGGAAAAAGCGACAAATGTAACCTTTATTGTTTCGGATGTATTGGATTTCAAACCAGAAACAACATTTGATGTTTGGCATGATAGGGCGAGTTTTCATTTTTTAACGACTGAAAAAGAGATTCAAACTTACGAAACATTAGTAACCCATTCCATTACTCAAAATGGCTATTTATTTATCGGGACTTTCTCTGAAAACGGACCAGTAAAATGCAGTGGATTAGATATTAGTCAGTATTCAGAATCAGCGTGTGACGCCATTTTTGGCCAAAATTTAGAAAAACAAAATTGTTTTACTGAAAATCATCAAACGCCTTTTGATACCACACAAAACTTTATTTTTTGTGTTTTTAAAAAGAAATAAACTTCATGTTTTAAATACAAAAACCCGTCTTGTTCTAAAACTTGACGGGTTTTTTCTTAACTAAACAAATTATTCTTTTATAACTTTAATAATTTGGGGCTGGTTATCTGTTTCTAAGGCAATTAAATAAAGTCCTTTAGCGAATTTTCTCATATCTATTGTTGAAGATGAAGTTTTAAAATCTTTGACTTCTAATTGTTGTCCAATTGATGAATAAATTGTGGCTTTCGAAATAGAAATGTTATCGAAATATAAAACATCTTTTACAGGATTTGGATAAAAACTCACTTTGTTCGTTTCACTTGTTTGAATTCCTAATGTGGTGTTGATTACAAAACTATACGGAGTTTGGTAATTAGTGCTAGTTGGAGTAGTGCTAACAATTTTTAAGAAATAATCTCCAGGAACCAATGTTCTTACAAATGAAAGTGTACTTCCCGAATTGGTAACAATCGTGCCAACTAAATTTCCGTTACTGTCTAAAACAGAAGCATTCATTATGCTTGTGTTTATTGAGCTAATATCTATGTTGGTAGTCATTGTTCCACCAGAAATAGTGAATTTATAAAAATCCAAATCGGCATCACTTGAGTTGGATTGAACCGTTGTGAAGCCATTGTAAATTTTATTTGTATTTACTACATAAGCTAATTCTTTGAAGTTGGGTTCATCTAAACCTTGCATAATTTGGTAATAATATCCAGGCAATTCGGTATGATTTTCTATGAAATCGAAAGCAGAATTAAAATAGAAAAATTTTGTTGGATAGGTTAAACTTGTATAGTATGTATCCATAATCGATTGCGGTTCTGCAACCACACCATCAGTTGTTCCTCCAGTAATTCTTCCAATCACACTTGAAAAATCGATGTTATTATCAATTGGTTTTGAGTTTAAACCAATTACATTATCACCAATGTTTCCGCTACAATTTACATCATAATTATAAAAATCGGCACCAAAAAGATGTTCATTCATATTACTAGAATTATTCACTTCAATACCACCATATAAAAATCGTCCCGCATCGCCACTGTAATAATAGGAGATTTTTAAATCTCTAATTGCTTCGCTTTTCGTGTCGATTCCTGCAAACCATCCTAAACCAGTATCGCTTGCGTTGCTTCCACCATGAGGTGTTCCTAATGTTAGTAGTTTCGCCACATGATGTGCATTATCTGATTGCCAATAATTAGTGTTTTGTAAATATTGACGAGATGCCAATCCGCCCATGCTATGTCCAACTAAAATTACTTTGTTTTTACCTGTTAATTGCATTACGCGTTCAATTGCTTTTTTAACTGCGATTCCTTGTTTGTAAATAGCAGATTGATTGCTCAAGGCTCCAGTTCCAATAGAACCATCTGTATTTACGTTAAAGTTAATTGTATAATAATCTCCGTTTATCATGGTTGTTTCGAATGCTGCAATGTCGGCACCAGGCGTGGGAAACATATTTAAATTGGCTGTTCCGTGATTTCCGTCGGCGTTTAAGCAAAAATCAAACCTTCCTCCAAATGTTAGGCCATATTGAGAGTCGAAATAAGCTGTGGAAGCATCCCAAGTGCTAGAACTTGAATTTAATCCGTGGATGAAAATTATGGGATAAGGTAATTTACTTTCGAAGATTTGTTTAGTATTCAGATCGACAGATTTTAAGACAAAAACAGAATCATTTCTAATTTCTTGAAATTCAAACGATTTAGGTCTTGGTTTGAATTGTAAGTCTTGGGCGAAAGAAAACCCTGATAATACTAATGTAAGCAAAGAATAGTAGGTAATTTTTTTCATATGCATGCATAATAAGTTAGAATGCAATATAATGAAATATATTTAATTATGATTATTTTATTGATAAATTATCAATGTTTAAGTTTAAATATTAGTGAATTACCAATAAAACAAAGTATTTTCTATATAAAATTATTTTGTTAGATTATTTAATTAGAGCCAATTTTAAACTTTTTGGTATAAAAATATTTTTTTTTGGGTTTTTTGATGAATAATTATCCGAGGTTAAAAAATCTTTAAATAAAAAAAACTCTCAATTTCTTGAGAGTTCTGTTATTTGTCAATCGCACCTAAAACGCGTTTCATAAAATCGTTTAGGGCTGTTTTTTTGTCTTTGCCTTCTTTAACCATTTTGTGTACTTCGATGGCACCATACATATTGGAAATCAATTCGCTAATTACATCTAATTCGTCATCTTTCAACGATTCTAATTCGCAAAGATGTTCTAAAACGGCAATGGTTTCCACTAAGTAATCTGCATCGTTTTCTTCTACAAATTGGGTCAGGTGTTTTATTACGGGTAATTTCATAGCTATCTAGAATTAAATTACTTCGGCAACTAATTCTGCTAAAACTTCAGCTTTATTCGTTTGTGTTTGGTTCACTAACACTCCGTTTTTGAAAGCTGCGAATGTTGGTAAATTATCTACAGTTGCTAATTTTCTAGATTCTGTAAATTTTTCTGCATCGACAATCAAAAAAGGAACATTTTCATTTTCTGAAGCCATTTTTTTGAATTTTGGTTTCATAATACGGCAATTTCCACACCAAGATGCCGAAAATTGTACTAAAACTACTTCGTTTGAAGCAATTACTTCTGCTAAATTATCTTTTTCTAATTCTTGAAACATAGTTTTTTTTAAAGTTTCAGAGTAACTAAGATTCAAAGTTACTAAGTTAGTTTTTGAGTGTAAATTAAAGGTTCTAAGTTTAAAATCTTTACGACTTTGTAACTTAGAACCTAAAAATCTTTTAAAATATTAGTTTTGGCTTAAATAAGCAGCAGTACTTAATCTATCAGCGTTCATCGCTTCTTTACCAGCTTCCCAGTTAGCAGGACAAACTTCACCTTTAGTTTGAATATGCGTGTAAGCATCCACCATACGTAAATATTCGTTTACGTTTCTTCCTAATGGCATATCGTTAACACTTTCGTGGAAAATTTTACCAGTTTCATCAATTAAATATGTCGCACGGAAAGTTACATTTGAACCTTCTAAAATTTCGTCATTTAATTCAGCGTTGTAAACCCATTCTGCATCTAAAATATCTAAAGCAGCAGATAAATTACGAGTGGTGTCAGCTAATAAAGGGTAAGTTACACCTTCAATTCCACCATTATTTTTTGGTGTGTTTAACCAAGCAAAGTGTACTTCGTTAGTGTCACATGAAGCACCAATTACGATAGTATTTCTTTTTTCAAATTCTGGTAAAGCAGCTTGGAAAGCGTGTAATTCAGTTGGACAAACGAAAGTAAAATCTTTTGGATACCAAAATAAAAGTACTTTTTTGTTGTTTTTTGTAGCTTCTTCTAAAACGTTAATTCTTAAGTTGTCACCCATTTCTGAGATTGCGTCAACGGTAATGTTTGGGAATTGTTTTCCTACTAATGCCATAATTATTTGTATTAAATGTTTTTAATTCGGATGCAAAATTAGAGATTATTATTAGTATTTCAAGTGTAATTTATTGTAATTACTTATTTTGTGATAGGATATGTTTATACAAGAAGTTTTACCTTAATTTTATTAAATGAAAAGGTAGCTTGTAACAAGCTACCTCTATCTTTTTTTTTGCCACGAAATCGAAGATTCAGCGGAGCTAATTCACGAATTATATGTGTTTATTTCGATTTAATTCGAATTATTATCGTCTTTGACGATAAATTTAAGATAATTAGAAAAATTTAATTCGTGAATTTGTGGCCAGATATTTTAGATATCAAATCGGTCTGCATTCATCACTTTATTCCAAACTGCGATAAAATCCTTTACGAATTTTTCTTTGTTATCATCTTGTGCATACACTTCTGCAATCGCTCTTAAAATAGAATTCGAACCGAAAACCAAATCCACACGAGTTGCGGTCCATTTTGTTGCTCCTGATTTTTTATCTACAATATTATATAGATTTTCACCAGCTGGTTTCCAACTGTAATTCATGTCTGTTAGATTAACAAAGAAATCGTTACTTAAAACACCTTCATTATTGGTGAAAACTCCGTGTTTGGTACCACCATAATTGGTTCCCAAAACACGCATTCCGCCAAGTAGCACTGTCATTTCCGTAGCTGTTAATCCTAAAAGTTGCGCTTTGTCTAGCATTAATTCTTCAGGTTGCACCACATATTTAGCTTTCATGAAATTTCTAAATGC
>CAMLRV010000124.1 GCA_946482495.1 uncultured Flavobacteriia bacterium | reverse complement strand
GCTGAGATTTTACCCTCTGAACCTGATCTAGTTCATACTAGCGTAGGGAAAAGTAGATGACTTCTTCTATATAAGTGTATTTATATGCTTTCTTGAGTAGCCATTCCTAGAGCCATAATAAACTTTAGGTAATGGAATTAAAAATCAACAATCAATTAAAAAACTTCGAACAAGAAACTATTTCTGTTCAAGAACTTTTGGATTTCGAATGTCCAAACAAACAAAATGGTATTGCCATTGGTGTTAATGGAACTATTGTTTCTAAAACCAATTGGGAAAACACTTTCCTATTTCCTTCAGACGATATTCTAATCATAACTGCAACTCAAGGCGGTTAATCTAATCTATACACATAATGCAAGAAGAAAAAATCTCAACCCAGCCTTTTCCAAATTCAAAAAAGGTTTATATCGATGGAGAAATTCATCCGATAAAAGTTGCCATGCGCGAAATTACTTTGTCTAATACTAAATTGGCTAACGGTGGTGTAGAACACAATCCACCAGTCACTGTTTATGATACTTCAGGACCATTTACTGACGAAAACATCGAAGTTGATGTTCGTAAAGGAATTTCAAGAATACGTGAACAATGGATTTTAGATCGAAATGATGTAGAAATCCTAGATGAAATTTCTTCTGATTATGGAAAAGAGCGTTTGTATAATGAAGACTTAAATCATTTACGTTTTAACTATCAGCACAAACCTAAACGTGCGAAAGAAGGTCAAAACGTAACGCAATTATACTACGCGAAACAAGGAATAATTACTCCAGAAATGGAATATATTGCCATTCGTGAAAACCAACGCATTGAGCAAATCGAAAACCAAACGAAAGCGATGCAATGCCAACATGCTGGAAATAGTTTTGGCGCGAATACTCCGAAAAGTAAAATTACACCTGAATTTGTTCGAAGTGAAGTTGCGTGTGGAAGAGCAGTAATTCCTAATAATATCAATCATCCAGAAAGTGAACCGATGATTATTGGTAGAAACTTCTTGGTGAAAATTAATGCGAATATTGGGAATAGTGCGGTAACGTCAAGTATTGATGAAGAAGTTGAAAAAGCGGTTTGGGCTTGTCGTTGGGGTGCTGATACGATTATGGATTTATCAACAGGTAAAAATATTCACGAAACTCGTGAATGGATTATTCGTAATTCGCCCGTGCCAATCGGAACTGTACCAATTTATCAAGCGTTAGAAAAAGTAAAAGGTGTTGCCGAAGATTTAACGTGGGAAATTTTCCGCGATACATTAATCGAACAAGCAGAACAAGGTGTGTCTTATTTTACCATTCATGCCGGTGTACTTTTACGATACATTCATTTAACTGCGAATCGTGTAACGGGTATTGTTTCTCGTGGTGGTTCTATCATGGCAAAATGGTGTTTGTTTCATCATCAAGAAAATTTCTTATACACGCATTTCGAAGAAATCTGCGAAATTCTTAAAAAATACGATGTGGCTTTTTCGTTAGGTGACGGATTGCGTCCAGGTTCTATCGCTGATGCGAATGATGCGGCGCAATTTGCCGAATTAGAAACATTAGGTGAGTTAACCAAAATTGCTTGGAAACACGATGTGCAAGTTTTCATTGAAGGTCCAGGTCACGTGCCAATGCACATGATTAAGGAAAATATGGACAAACAATTGGAACATTGTGATGAAGCGCCTTTTTACACATTAGGGCCATTAACAACGGATATTGCACCAGGTTATGATCATATTACTTCTGCTATTGGTGCAGCGATGATTGGTTGGTATGGTTGTGCGATGTTGTGTTATGTAACACCGAAAGAACATTTGGGTTTACCAAATAAAAAAGACGTTAAAGATGGTGTAATCACCTATAAAATTGCGGCTCATGCTGCCGATTTAGCAAAAGGTCATCCAGGAGCACAATATAGAGATAATGCGTTGAGTAAAGCACGTTTCGAATTCCGTTGGGAAGATCAATTCAATTTGGCTTTGGATCCAGATACTGCAAGAGAATTTCACGATGAAACATTACCAGCAGATGGTGCGAAAGTAGCGCATTTTTGCTCGATGTGTGGACCGAAATTCTGTTCGATGAAAATCTCTCAAGAAATTAGAGATTCCGCTGAAGCTGAAAAAGGTATGAAAGCCAAATCAGAAGAATTTGTGGAAAACGGTAAAGAAATTTATGTGTAATGATTGTCATCACGAATCCTTTTTCAATCGAAAATGAATTTCAAATTATTCAACAATTGTTTGAAGAAGGATTAGTGTCTTTACATGTTAGAAAACCCGATTATTCTGAAATGGAAATGAGAAGTTTTCTTTCCAATATTGATGAAAAATGGTTTTCAAAATTGGTTTTACATGAACAGCATCATTTGGCACAAGAATTTAAAATTAATAACATTCATTTAAAAGAAAAACACAGAATTGAGATATCGCATAATTTTAAAAAAACGGGTTCGTATTTATCTACTTCTGTACATAATATTAATGATTTTAATGAATTGTCTACATCTTTTGATGTCGCTTTTTTAAGTCCGGTTTTTTCAAGTATTTCGAAACCAGACTATAAATCAGAAGTAAATCTTTTTGAATCCATAAAAAATAGAACAAATTTCAATACCAAATTAGTGGCTTTAGGTGGAATAAAAGAAGAAAATATCAAAACGGCTTTAGATTCAGGTTTTGATTCTGTTGCGCTTTTAGGAACTATTTGGTTACATGATAATCCAATTCAAAATTTTAAAAAATGTCAGAAAATCGTCCTTACATACTAACCATCGCAGGATTTGATCCTTCAGCTGGAGCTGGAATTTTGGCTGATATAAAAACGTTTGAACAATTGAAAACTTACGGAATTGCAATTCCAACGGCTTACACGATTCAAACAGAAAATCTTTTTTTAGAATTAGATTGGGTTTCGATTGATAAAGTGCTTTTTCAAATTGAAGTATTTCTGAAAGAATATCAAATTCAAGCCATAAAAATAGGGATTGTTTCTAGTTTATTGGATTTGAAACTCATCATTCAAAAAATTAGAAGTATCGATGCAAAAGTGCCAATTATTTGGGATACCGTTTTGAAATCGACCACGGAATTTTCTTTTTTAGAAATGGATAACCAATACGATTTGGAAACAATTTTACAATCAATTCAATTAATAACCCCAAATCATGCTGAGGTTTTAAAATTAGTTCAGAATGGAAATTCTGTAGAAGAAAATTTAAAATATTTAAGAAATTTTACGTCTGTTTTATGGAAAGGCGGACACAAACAAAACAATAAAGGAACTGATATTTTACTAACCTCAAATAGTGAAATTACGATTCATCCAATATTAGATAAATGTTTTGAGAAACATGGATCAGGTTGTGTGTTGTCATCTGCAATTGCAGCTTATTTAGGTTTAGATGAAACATTAGAATCCGCATGTAGAAAAGCAAAATTATATACAGAACAAATATTAAACTCAAATCTAACCAAATTAGCCTATCATTATGTTTGAAAAAATTCAGTATGTATCTCAAGGTGAAACGCCTGAAGAACAATTAGCTAACATTTGTAAAGCCTTAGAAGCTGGTTGCAAATGGATTCAATTACGTTATAAAAACCAATCGATTTTAGAGATTTTAGAACTTGCGAAATGGGTTCAAAAAGTTTGTAAATCGTATGATGCTAAATTAATTATCAATGATCATGTACAAGTCGCATGGCAAATTGATGCGGATGGCGTACATCTTGGTTTAGATGATATTTCTGTAAAGGAAGCCAGAACTTTATTAAAAGAAAATAAAATCATTGGGGGAACTGCCAATACTTTGGAAGATGTGTTGCAACGCGTAAATGAAAAATGTGATTACATCGGATTAGGACCATTTCGTTTCACAACCACAAAAGTAAAATTAAGTCCGATTTTAGGAATTGAGGGTTATCAAACTATTTTAAAAGAATTAAAAAATAGAAATATTGAAATTCCAATTTATGCGATTGGTGGTATTGAGGAAGAAGATTTTGAAACTATTGAAAATATTGGAGTTCATGGTGTAGCCGTTTCAGGTTTAATTACACGTCATGAAAATCCTGAAATTTTATTTAAAAAAGAAGAAATATGCAGCAATTAAAAATTGGAGATAAAGCATTTAATTCACGGTTGTTTTTAGGAACTGGAAAATTTGGTTCGAATGTAGAAATGGGAAAAGCAGTTTTGGCTTCTGAAAGTGAATTGGTGACTGTTGCTTTAAAGCGTGTTGATTTAGAAACGGAAACGGATGCTATTTTATCACATCTTCCAAAAAGCATTAATTTATTGCCAAATACATCAGGTGCGAGAAATGCGAAAGAAGCAGTTTTTGCTGCACAATTAGCGAGAGAAGCTTTGGAAACTAATTTCCTAAAATTAGAAATCCATCCTGATCCAAAATACTTAATGCCCGATCCAATTGAAACGTTAAAAGCAACAGAAGAATTAGCGAAACTAGGTTTTATTGTGTTGCCATATATTCACGCCGATCCAGTTTTATGTAAGTTGTTAGAAGAAGCTGGAACTGCTGCTGTTATGCCTTTAGGTGCACCAATTGGAAGTAATAAAGGTTTAAAAACGATTGATTTTTTAGAAATTATTATCGAACAAAGCAAAGTTCCTGTTATTGTTGATGCTGGTTTAGGAGCGCCTTCTGATGCAGCAAAAGCAATGGAATTAGGTGCGGATGCGGTTTTAGTTAATACAGCAATTGCTGTAGCTGGAAATCCAGTTTTAATGGCACAAGCTTTTGCAGCAGCGGTTGTTGCAGGTAGAAATGCATTCGAAGCGCTATTGGCTCAACCTCTAAATTATGCAGTGGCTTCAAGTCCGTTAACTGCCTTTTTAAACGATTTGTAATGAAAACATTTAAGGACGTTTTTGAACATTATAATTGGGATGACATCCAAACTAAAATCTATCAATCTTCTGCTATTGATGTGGAAAAAGCATTGGCTAAATCGAAAAAAAGTTTGGAAGATTTTATGGTTTTAATTTCTCCAGCCGCACAACCTTATTTGGAAGAAATGGCACAAATGAGTCATCATCTCACCAAAAAAAGATTTGGAAAAACAATTCAAATGTATGTGCCACTATATCTAAGCAACGAATGTCAAAATATTTGTACGTATTGTGGATTCAGTTTGGATAACAAAATTAAGCGTGTGACTTTAAAAGATTCGGAAATTTTATTAGAAGTGGCCGAATTGAAAAAAATGGGTTTCGATCATGTTTTATTGGTAACGGGCGAAGCAAATTACACAGTCAATATCAATTACTTCTTAAATGCGATTGAATTAATAAAAAGCGAATTTTCTAATATTTCTGTTGAGGTGCAACCCTTATCAACTGAAGAATATTTGCAATTGCATGAAGCTGGTGTGTATTCAGTTTTGGTGTATCAAGAAACCTATCATCAAGAAGTATACAAACAATATCATCCAAAAGGAAAAAAATCGAATTTTGATTTCCGATTGGATACACCAGACCGAGTAGCAACTGCAGGAATTCATAAAATTGGTTTGGGTGTTTTGTTAGGGTTGGAAGATTGGCGAACGGATAGTTTTTTCAATGCGTTGCATATTGATTATTTGCAGAAAAACTATTGGAAAAGTAAGTATTCGGTTTCTTTTCCAAGATTGCGACCAGCAGAAGGAATTATAGAGCCTAATTTCATAATGACAGATAAAGATTTGTTACAATTAATTTGTGCTTACCGAATTTGGAATGAAGAGTTGGAAATTTCAATCTCCACTCGCGAAAACGAAAAATTCAGAAATCATATTATTCCAATTGGTGTAACGAGTATGAGTGCAGCTTCCAAAACCAATCCTGGTGGTTATTCTGTTCATGAGGAATCACTAGAACAATTTGAAATTAGCGACGATAGAAGTGCAAATGATATTGCTAATTTAATTAAAAATGTTGGTTATGAACCAGTTTGGAAAGATTGGGATATAGCATTTTCTTCGAAATAAATTATGATTGAAATTCAAGATTTTTTAAGATATAGCAGACAAATGCAATTGCCAGAAATTGGTGAAATTGGGCAATTAAAAATTAAACATGTAAAGGTTTTAGTAATAGGAGCTGGCGGTTTAGGTTGTCCGATTTTGCAATATTTAGTTGCGGTTGGTGTTGGAAATATTGGTATTGTTGATTTTGATAAAATTGAGTTGCATAATTTACATCGACAAATTTTATATACTGAAAATCGGGTTGGAAATTCAAAAGCAATTACAGCCAAAGAGATTTTAGAAAACTTAAATCCACATATAAATATAGAAGTTTTTGAGGAAAAATTATCCATTGAAAATGCTTCAGAAATTATCAGAAATTATGATTGTATTGTGGATGGAACGGATAATTTCACTACACGATATTTAGTAAATGATACATGTGTTTCATTAAACAAACCTTTAATTTATGGTAGTATTTTAAAATTTGAAGGACAAGTAGCTGTTTTTAATCATAAAGGTTCTAAGAATTTACGTGATATATTCCCACAGCCACCAAATCCGGAAGACGTTCCAAATTGTTCTTTAAATGGAGTTTTAGGAACTTTTCCAGGAATAATTGGAACATTAATGGCTCAAGAAACTTTAAAACTTATCTTAGAATTACCAACTTTACACAACGAATTACTACTATTTGATACTTTGTATATGAATTTTTCTAAATTAAAGTTTTAATTCAGAAAAATCATTTAAAATTTTGATTTGATTAAATTATCTGTATTTTTGTAATCGAATTATGGTTGAATTTTGCGTTTTTCGTAAAATTTATTAAAAGGGAATCAGGTGAAAGACCTGAGCTGTACCCGCAAC
>CAMLRV010000123.1 GCA_946482495.1 uncultured Flavobacteriia bacterium | reverse complement strand
AATTTAAAAGAATTTACTTAAAGAATTTAGATTTAGTAAAAGATGATTCTCAAAAAGATTTAAATCAATATCTAGATTTATTTATTGGCTATAAATTAAAAGTAAATAAAGCGTACAAATTAGGATTGCAAAACAATTTGAAATATCAAAATGAATTAAGTTCATATAGAAATCAACTTTCTAAATCGTACTTAAATGATTCTAAAGTGACCAATCAGTTAATTGAGGAAGCTTACAATAGAAGTTTGAAAGAAGTAAAAGTTTCACATATTTTAATTTCTGTTGATGAAAATATTAAAGGTGCTGATACCTTAGCATTTTATAATAAAGCATTAGAATTAAAGAAAAAAATTGAGAAAGGTGAAAGTTTCGAAGCTGTAGCTTCAGCCAATTCTCAAGATCCTTCGGTTGCTGACAACAAAGGTAATTTAGGTTATTTTTCTGCTTTTAGAATGGTATATCCGTTTGAATGTGCAGCTTATAAAACGAAAGTTGGACAAATTTCTAATCCAGTTCGAACTCGTTTTGGTTACCATATTATTAAAGTCACAGATATTAGAGACAATAAAGGCGAGGTAACTGTAGCACATATTATGATTTTAAATCCTACTGATGCAACTCCTGAAGCTAAAACGAAAGCTAAACAAACTATTGATGATATTTATAAAAAAATTCAACAAGGTGAAAACTTTGAAGCTTTAGCAGGGCAGTTTTCTGAAGATAAATCTAGTGCTGTAAAAGGTGGTGTTTTGCAACGTTTCGGAACGGGTCAATTGAGTTCTGAAGCTTTTGAAAATGTGGCTTTTTCATTAGCAAATAAAGGAGATATCTCGCAACCATTCGAATCAGGTTTTGGATGGCATATTGTGAAATTAATTGAAAAACATCCTATAAAATCTTTGGACGAATCTAAAGCAGATTTAGAAGCTAAAATAAAAAGAGACGAGCGTTCAATTATTATTACGAATACTTTAGCAAATAAATTGAAATCAAAATACACTACTGAAACGAATAAAGTTCAATATCAAAATGTTGAAAATGTAGTGACTGATGATATTTATAGTCAAACTTGGGAATTAGGTAGAAATAGAGAAAATATTGTTGGTGATATTTTAACCATTGACAAAACTAAAAAAGTAGCAACACCTTCTTTTGTAAACTATATTAATTCGCAACAAAAAAATAAATTAACGACTAAGCCTCTAAAGAAATTAGTAGCGGAATTATTTGAATCTTGGAAAGGCGAACAACTAATTGCATATTATAACGACAATTTAGAAAATGAATTCCCTGATTTTAAAAACATCATGAACGAATATAGAGATGGTTTGTTGTTGTTTGATTTAATGGAAAATGAAATTTGGACAAAATCTAAAACAGATACAATTGGATTACATAAATTTTACGATGCTAATAAATCTAAATACTACTGGAAAGAAAGATATGATGTTGATATTTTATCGTCTACAGATAGTAAAGTTATTGATGAAGCTCAAAAAATGCTTAAAAAAGGAAAATCTATTGAAGCAATTAAGGCTAAATTTAACAAAAATGATAAAGTTGCCATTATGGTAAAATCTGGTTTGTTTGAAAAAAATTATGATATTTTAGACAAAATGCCAAAGATTACTAAAGGTGCAGATAATAAGTATAAAGATGCTAATTATTCTTTTGTTGTAAATGTGAAAAACATGAAACCTGAAGAAACTAAAGCTTTTGAAGATTGTAAAAGTAGAGTAATTAACGACTATCAACAGTATTTAGAAGCAACTTGGGTGGACGATTTGAAAAAAGAATTTACAGTAAAAGTGAATAAAGATGCTTTTGAAAAAGCTAAGCAACAATTAAAATAAATTTGAATGAAACTACTCAGCTGCATATGTAGTTTGCTTCTATTGCTTTCTTGTAATAAAGAAAATAATAAGAATAAAGCAGATGCCATAGCTCGAGTAAATAATGAATATTTGTACACATCGGATTTAGAGAATTTAATTCCGCCAGGTACGCCAAAAAAAGATAGTATTGCTATTGTAAAAGACTTTATTCGTAGATGGGCAACTCAACAATTGCTAATGGATAATGCCAATAAAAACATCAGCAAGAGCAAACAAGTGGAGCTTGATAAACTAATCAATCAATACAAAATTGATTTGTATGCAAAAGCCTATTTAGAGCAGTTGGTAATTACAAAAATGGATACTGTAATTACGAATGAAGAAATTGAAAAGTATTATAATACAAATAAAAATAATTTTAAAGCAAATAGTCCATTAGTGAAGTTGAGATATATCAACTTGGTGAAAGGAAATAATAAATTAGCGAGCATAAGTGCTAAATTTTCTAGTTTTAAATCAAAAGATAAGAAAGACTTAAAAAACTTAGCCATACAGTTTAAAGATTATGCTTTTAATGATAGTGTTTGGGTAGATATTGACCAAATTTATGAAAGATTGCCTTTTGTAAATCAAGATAATATTTCAAAATTTATTGATGTTGGAATATCCTATCAATATGCAGATTCTACCTCAATTTGGTTAGTGAAAGTGAAAGATATGGTCCAGAAAAATAATATTGTGCCCTTTCAATATATCAAACCCACAATCAAACAGATTATTTTAAATAAAAGAAAAACAGATTTAATAAATAAAATTCAAACAGAAATAACAAATGATGCCATTAAAGACAATGATTTCGAAATTTTCAAATAAAACAAGTATTTTAACATACGCATTTTTACTATTCTCAGTAGTAACTTTTGCACAAAAGAAACAAAAAGTAGATGGTGTTGCAGCTGTTGTTGGTAATTATATTGTATTAGATTCTGATATCGATTTAATGTACATGGAGTTAAAAACTCAAGGTATAGATATTGAAAATGTTTCTCGTTGCGAATTGTTAGGAAAGCAACTTGAAGATAAAATGTACGCGCATCAAGCAATTCAAGATAGTATTGTAGTGACAGATGAAGAAGTAAATAATTTTATGGATAGTCAAATTAATTCGATGGTGGAACAAATTGGTTCAAAAGAAAAACTATTTGAATATTATAAGAAGAAAAACGAAGAAGATTTTAGAAGTTACTTTTTTGAAATCATCAAAACAAATAAATTAACGCAACAAATGCAACGCAAAATTGTTGACGATATTACCGTTACACCAGATGAAGTAAAACAATTTTTTAATAAAATTCCAGCTAATGAAATTCCAACTATTGGAGCAGAAATTGAATTGTCTCAAATTGTTGTAAAGCCTGTTGTAACTCAAGAAGACAAGCAAAAAGTTATTGATAAATTAAACGAAATTAGAAATGATGTAATCAATAATGGTGGAAGTTTCTACAGTAAAGCTGTTATTTATTCTGAAGATCCAGGTTCAAGTTCTAATGGTGGATATTATAAAATTAATAAGAAAACACAATTTGTAAAAGAATTTAAAGATGTAGCTTTCCGTTTGTCTGAAGGGGAAATTTCAGAACCATTCGAAACAATATTTGGATATCATATTATTTTCGTTGAGAAAATTATTGGTCAAGATATTGAATTACGTCACATCGTTATTAGTCCAAAAGTAACATCAAAAGCAACAAACGAAGCTTTAGAAAAAATTGAAAACCTTAAAGCTAAAATCGAAAAAGGTGAAATTTCTTTTGAAGACGCTGCTAAAGATTCTTCAGACGATAAAGACACAAAAAATAATGGTGGATTATTGTTAAATCCACGTACTTCTGAACCACGTTTTGAAATTTCAAAATTAGATCCAGCATTATACAATCAGGTTAATGATTTGAAACAAGGTGATATTTCTAAAGTGTTTTTAGATCAAGAAAGACAAGGAACAAAATTTTTCAAAATTCTTAAGATAAATAAAAAAACGGAAGAACATAAGGCAGATTTCGCAACAGATTATTTAAAAATTAAAGAATTAGCACTTTCTGAGAAGCAGTTTAATGAAAATGCAAAATGGATGACTGAAAATGTAGAAAAGAACTTTGTTAAAATAAATAATGATTATAAAGATTGTAAATTTTCTTACAACTGGTTAAAAAAATAATTTTACCTTTATTGTAAGGTTACTTTTATCTTTTTACTTTTACCTATTATCTTAAAAAACATGTCAGACGTAGCAGCAATTGAAAAATTAGTACAAAAACAAAAGCAATTAAAACAAGAAATTGCTAAAGTTATTGTAGGACAAGATGAAGTAGTTAATCAAATTGTATTAAGTATTTTTTCTGGTGGACATGCACTTTTAGTTGGTGTGCCAGGTTTAGCAAAAACCTTAATGGTCAATACAATTTCTCAAGCTTTAGGTTTGCATTTTAAGCGTATCCAGTTTACGCCAGATTTAATGCCTTCTGATATTTTAGGTAGCGAAATTTTAGACGAAACACGTAATTTTAAATTTATTAAAGGTCCTATTTTTTCGAATATCATTTTGGCGGATGAGATCAACAGAACACCACCAAAAACTCAAGCTGCTTTATTAGAAGCTATGCAGGAAAAATCGGTTACAATTGCCGGACAAAGCTTTAAATTAGATTTGCCGTTTTTTGTATTAGCAACTCAAAACCCTATTGAGCAAGAAGGAACCTATCCGTTACCAGAAGCGCAATTAGACCGTTTTATGTTTGCCATAAACTTAGATTACCCAACATTCGAAGAAGAAGTACAAGTGGTAAAAAGTACTACTTCTGATGTAAACGTAAATGTGGATGCATTATTTACTGCCGAAGAAATTATTGAATATCAAAATCTAATTAGAAAAATTCCTGTTACAGATAATGTAATTGAATATGCAGTGACATTAGTTTCTAAAACACGTCCAAATAATCCTTTAGCAACAGATTTTGTTAAAAATTATTTAGATTGGGGTGCTGGGCCTCGTGCTTCGCAAAGTTTAATTTTAGCAGCCAAAACACATGCGGCAATTAATGGAAAATTTTCTCCAGATATTGAAGATGTTCAAGCAGTAGCTTTCGGAATTTTACGACACAGAATTGTAAAAAATTACAAAGCTGATGCGGAAGGTATTTCCGAAGAAGATATTATTAGAAAATTGTTTTAGAATAATTATATCAAATAAAAAAGAGCATAAGGTTAAACTTTATGCTCTTTTTTTAGTTTAGATGAAAGCAATGTTTTGTACAAAAGAAATCAAATCTTCTTCTTCCGTTAAACCTAGTTTTTTCTTTAATCTGTAACGAGCCGTTTTAACGCTTAATTGCGAAATTCCTAAAATGGCCGCAATTTCATCCGATTCCATGTTTAATTTAATAAGTAATAAGGTTCTTAATTCTGCTGGAGTTAGGTTATCGTATTTTCTTTTAATATAGGAAATATAACCTTGGTGAACTTTGTCAAAATGTTCTTTAAAAGTATGCCAATCTTCATTAGTTAGAATTCTCATTTGCTTGAGTTCGCTTATTTTTAAAGAGGTTTCCACTTCAGCATGATCTTTGGAAAAAAGATTTAACTTTTCTTCCATTTCATCAATTAATTTCGACTTGTTAATTAGATTACTGGTGAAATTCTCTAATTCCTGTTGGTTTAATTTTAATTTTGATTCGTATAATCTTTCATTGGTTTCGAGTAATTCTCTGTTTTTTTTATTTCTAAAATGAAAGTATGCTAAAGAACCACTACCAATAATAAGTAAGAAAAAGATAAAAACTATAAATAATATTCTCTGTTGATTGGCTAACTGTTTGTCTTTTTGTAACGAAATAATTTTTTCCTCTTTTTGTTTTGTTTCGTATTTCGTAGCTAATTCTTGTATTGTTTTTTCTTTTTCAAGATTAAAAATAGTGTCTTGAGCTAAAATGGATTCTTTGTAGTATTCTAAAGCTTTCTTCGGATTATTTTTTAAGTTATACAATTCCGATAATTTTTTTAAAGCTATTCTAGCTTCTTGAGTTTGCTTGTTTTTATGCGCCATTTGTAAAACTAAATTTGTTTTTTCGATGGCCAAATCTATTTTTCCTTGTTCTTGTAAACAGCGACAAATATTTAGTAAAATTGGAAGGATGCTTGTCTTTTTGTCCGTTGTTTCATGAATGGATTGTACTTTTTCTAAATAGGTTTGCGCTGCTGCCCAATTGGCTTTGCCCATATAAGCCAAGGCAATGCCATTGTTATCATCCATTTGTCCAATCGTATCCTTTAATTGAATTTTTATTGTAACTGCATGTTTTAATAATTGTATCGATTCGTCATATCTTTTTTCATTATACAACATGAATGCTTTTGATGATTCTAACAACGAAATACTTTCAATATTTTTTATTTTGTGACTATTTTGTAAAGCATTATTTATTAGTGAATTGGCAGCTTTCAAATTGTCAGAGAAATAAAGATCAACAGCTAATCTTCCAGTTTGATCATAATGCTTTTTTTCTTTCTCCGGAATTGTAGATTTTTCTAGTACTGAAAGTGCTTTATAACGTAATGAAATGGCTTTATCGAATTTACTCAAATAAGAGTTTGCTTCTGCATTCAGTGTTAGTGCTAAAAACAACTCTCTTTTTTGCTTTTTGTCATCCAAATTTGAAATGGCTTTTTCATAATAAACTTGAGCAGAATCTATTTTAGAATCGTGTTCAAAAAGACAACCTGAATATAAATTATAAATTCCTTTTGTTGTTTTAGATTCTGGATCTATTTCAATATAAGTTTGAAGTTCCTTTTTTAAGGAATTAAAATTCTTTTTTTCATAAAGTGTATACAGCTTATTTTGAAAAGCGTCACTTTCATCAATTTCAACTATAGTCTCATTCTTAGTGGACTCGTTTTTTTCTTCTTTTTGGTTGCCCTTGGCTGTTCCGTTAGGGCTATGTATTGC
>CAMLRV010000122.1 GCA_946482495.1 uncultured Flavobacteriia bacterium | reverse complement strand
CAGCTGTATATCTTTTAGAAGCGTCTTTAAATTTTCCAGTTCCCATTTGAAGATCTTCTTCCTCAAAACTAGCTCCACTCCAAAACATCAATCGCACACAATCTTTAAGTTTATCATAACCTACAATCGGATTTCCATCTAAAAACCAAACTGGATGCGCATGCCAAACCTTATTTTCAGCTTCAGGCAAATTGTCCATAATGATATCACACAAAAGATTACAAATTAAATAATCCTCTCCTACTTTAGAATCGTTATATTTTTTTATATCTGGATGCATATTTTTCGTCTAAAAATTAATAAAAATCTAAAATACAAAATAAATTTTATGGATATACATACAAAAACATATCATTTTATCTTGATAAATTATTTATGAATGAAACAAAATTATAATTGTAATAAAAAATAATTCTACAAAAATCAAATTTTAAAGAAAATAAATCTAAAATACAGAAATATAGCAAATTAAAATCTTAATAAATTTTAAAAAAACACTATTTTAATTAAGTTTGCAAACAACACACAACACACAAAATACAATAACATTGAAAACAATTTGCATTGCTGGCGGTGGAATTTCCGGACTTTACAGCGCTTTACAATTAAGTAAATTTAATTACAACATTATTCTTTTAGAAGCATCAGAAACTCATTGGGGAGGAAGAATAGAAACTACGGTTTTAGAAGATTTCGTAACCGAATGGGGTCCGATGCGATTTGAAACCAAATTACAACCTAAGTTTGGTAAACTAATTGATGATTTAAATATTGAACTGGTTCCTTTTAACGGTCCGAAAGCCAATCCATCACAATATCCGCAATACGATTTACCTTTACGTGAACAAAATTTAAATTCTTTAGATTTATTACGTAGAGGAATTTTATTGATGATGGGTAAAAATCCCAATAATCCGTTAGATTTTGGGTGTCAAATTTGGATTGACAGTTTAACGGAAGATGATTTCCGAACCATGAGAAAAGAGGCCACTTTAAATGGAAAATTAATGTGGAAAATGGGATTTTGGAATGCGTTGAGCGAAGACGGAATTTTATCACATCAAGCTTTAATGAAAATTAGAGATACTGGAACTTTTTACCACATGATTCCCGATAATTTAAATGCTATTGAATGGGTAATTTGGTGGTTACGTGCATTTAAAACAGATGGGCAAATTTTAGCTACTATAAAAAATGGATCTGATGAAATTACCAAACAGTTATTACGTCAATTACAAGAAAAACCAAATGTTACACTTTGTAATGGTTCGAAAGTAACACAATTTACAAACGCTTTAGAAGAGAAAATTGAAGTAACATTCATCAAACAAAATGAAGAACATACTGTAATTGCTGATCATTTAGTATTAGCAATGCCACAATATCCGTTAAAAAAATTATCGCATTTTTTACCTGAATCTGTCCAAAATCATTTAGACAGCGTGAACGGATTTGCCATGACGAAAGTCTTTTTTATTTTGAATGAACCTTGGTGGGAATACAATCAATCACCTCAAGCGAGAGCAAACCGAATGCCAACTCGTGAAATTCATTATTTCAGAAGACCAAAAACAAATGACAAAGATGGTTATGGTATGATTTTATTGTATACTGATAAACCTGCAACCGAATTTTGGAATTATTATATTGAAAATAGAAACAAACACGAATTTGCTGAAATCAATAATAATGATGAGATTAAGCAACAATTTGCCAATTTCATGTCGAAAGACATTTACCGTTCGCTACAAGGTAACGAAGCGATGTCGACTACTGGATTACAATTAACGAAAGAAGCATTATTGAAATATTCAAATAAAACGTTAGAAGAAATTAAAGCGAATGTGGAAAAATCTATAGTTTCATACGGAATTAGAGATTGGGCATGCGCACCTTACGGAGCTGGAAACCATTGTTGGCGTCCCGGTGTAAAATCTTGGGAAGTCCAAGAATTATTTAAAGCATTTTCATTAGATAATTCTGAAACTAAAAACGTACATATTATTGGTGAAGCCTATTCCGATTATACTGGATTTATTGAAGGTTCTATTAACTCTTCAGATTGGGCATTAGAAACTATTACCAATAAAAAAATGGAAATCAATTTTAATTAATTTGAGATAAAAATAAAAACCTAACAGACATAAAAATCTGTTAGGTTTTACAACCAAAAAAACTACTACTTCTACTTTATTTATTCTTGGTTTCTGAAAACCAATTGATTATCAAAACTATCCAATAAAACCACAGAATCGGTTTTGATATGTCCAGCCAAAATTTCTTTCGACAACTTATTCAACACTTCACGTTGAATAACTCTTTTTACTGGTCGCGCTCCAAATTCTGGTTCATAACCTTTTTTAGCTAAATACTCAATCGCTTCATCGGTTGCCGACATAGAAATGTGTTGTTGTTCTAACATTTTAAATACCGATTTCAATTGTAAACCAACAATTTGCTTAATATTCGCACTTGATAATGGCGTAAACATCACAATATCGTCAATTCTGTTGATAAACTCTGGACGAACTGTTTGTTTTAACAAGCCTAAAACCTCAACTTTTGCTAATTCCATAGCTGTTTCAACACTACCCTTCAAGTTTTCAAACTTTTCTTGAATAATATGACTTCCCATGTTCGATGTCATAATGATAATAGTGTTTTTGAAATCAGCTAAACGACCTTTATTATCCGTTAATCTTCCTTCATCCAACACCTGTAACAAGATATTAAACGTATCTGGATGCGCTTTTTCAATTTCATCTAATAAAATCACCGAATATGGTCTTCTTCTCACCGCTTCCGTCAATTGTCCGCCTTCATCATAACCTACATAACCTGGAGGCGCACCCACTAAACGACTTACACTATGACGTTCTTGGTATTCACTCATATCAATTCGAGTCATCGCATTTTCATCGTCAAATAAATAATCCGCCAACGCTTTCGCTAATTCCGTTTTCCCAACACCAGTTGTACCTAAGAATAAAAATGTTCCCAAAGGTTTTTTCATATCTTGTAAACCTGCACGACTTCTACGAACAGCATCTGAAATCGCTTCAATTGCTTCTTCTTGACCAACAACTCTTTTATGCAATTCGTCTTCTAAATTCAGTAATTTTTCACGTTCACTTTGTAGCATTTTCGTTACTGGAATTCCTGTCCATTTTGCTACAACCTCAGCAATATCTTCATTCGTAACTTCTTCTTTAATTAGCGATTTTTCACTTTGGTTTTCTAGCAATTCAATTTGTAATTCATCTAATTTCTTTTGTGTTTCGATGATTTTACCGTATCGAATTTCTGCTACTTTTCCGTATTCTGCTTCACGTTCTGCACGTTCTGCTTCTAGTTTAAAATCTTCAATTTGTTGTTTGTAATTCTGAATTGCATCGACAATATCTTTCTCCGATTTCCATTTCGCATAAATCTCGTTTCGTTGTTCTTTTAATTCCGACAATTCGATGTTTAGCACTTTTAATTTCGATTCATCATCTTCTCTTTTTATCGCTTCAATTTCAATTTCTAACTGCATGATTTTACGATCCAAAACGTCTAATTCTTCCGGTTTTGAATTAATTTCCATACGCAATTTTGAAGCCGCCTCATCCATTAAATCGATGGCTTTATCTGGCAAAAATCGGTTCGTAATATAACGTTGCGACAATTCTACTGCGGCAATAATCGCATCATCTTTAATTCTAACTTTATGATGTGCTTCATATTTTTCTTTGATTCCACGCAAAATAGAAATCGCACTTTCTGTATCCGGTTCATCCACCGTAACTTTTTGAAAACGACGTTCTAACGCTTTATCTTTTTCGAAATATTTTTGATATTCATCCAATGTTGTAGCACCAATAGCACGCAATTCGCCTCGAGCTAAAGCGGGTTTCAAAATATTTGCCGCATCCATCGCACCTTCTCCACCACCAGCACCAACTAATGTGTGAATTTCATCAATAAAAAGAATAATATCACCATCTGCTGAAGTTACTTCTTTTACAACCGCTTTTAAGCGCTCTTCAAATTCACCTTTGTATTTCGCACCAGCAATAAGTGCACCCATATCTAAGGAATACACAATTTTATCTTTCAGATTTTCTGGCACATCACCATCTACAATTCGGTGTGCTAAACCTTCAGCAATAGCTGTTTTACCTACACCAGGTTCACCCACTAACATTGGATTGTTTTTGGTTCTTCTTGTTAAGATTTGCAGCACTCTACGAATTTCTTCATCCCGACCAATAACCGGATCTAACTTTCCATTCTGTGCTAAATCATTTAAGTTTTTTCCGTATTTACTTAAAGCATTATACGTTTCTTCTGCTGATGATGATGTTACGCGTTCTCCTTTACGAAGCTCAGTTATCGCAGCAACTAAAACTTTTTCAGTTACACCTTGATCTTTTAAAATTTGTGCAACTTTACTTTTCGATTTGAAAATTCCTAAGATGATATGTTCAATAGAAACGAAATCGTCATTCATTTTTTTGGCAATGCTTGTGGCTTCATTTAATGCAGAAGACGCTTCACGAGATAGCATAATTTCTCCACCAGAAACTTTTGGAAAACTTTCAATTGTACTATCCAAAATTCTTTGAAACAAATCGATATTGACATTTACTTTTTTCAAAATAAATGGTGTTACAGTCGTATCAACTTCTAGAATAGCTTTAAAAATATGCTCATTTTCCAGTTGTTGTTGCCCATATCTTTGTGCAATTTGCTGTGCTTGTTGCAACGCTTCTTGCGATTTTATAGTTAAATTATTTAAGTTCATTTTAATAATGTTTGTTGTTGTTCGTTTATTCCTTTAAAGTTATTTAATTTTGCGCTTTAATTAATACTTAATTTCATTTTTAAAACATTCGTCAATTTATATTCCAATGTAAAAATTAGGACAAAATGACCGATTTGAAATGCTTTTCAGTAGAAAAAAAAGACAAAATGTCTTAAAACGCGTCAAAATATGAGTTTTTTAAAAAATATCTTTGGAGATAATAAACCAGAAGAAAATCAAAGCGAAAATATGGAAGCTAAATTTTTCATATTAAACAGTAAGGAACAATTAAATGAAATTGATGAAATTTCTCAGATTAAACCAGTTGTAATTTTTAAAAATAGTACACGTTGTTTTATCAGCAGAAGTGTTTTAAAGCAATTTGATTCTGACTTTAATTTTCCAGAAGATAAAATGGATTGGTATTTATTGGACTTATTAAATCATAGAGATATTTCTAATGAAATTGCTCATAAATATCATGTTACACATCAATCACCTCAAATAATTGTGATTCGAAATGGAAAAGCCGTTTATAACGAATCACATGATAGTATTTCTGTAGAAGATTTGAAGCAGTTTATATAAAACAAAAAGCACTTTCGATTTCTCAAAAGTGCTTTTCTTTATAAATAGATTTTTTATTTTTTGATAACTTGCTTTACGAATTCCTTTCCATCAACTAAAACTCGAACAAAGTAAGTTGCAGAAGGTAATTGCGAAAGATTGATAATTCTTTCATTTTCTAAATTTGCTTCTTGAAGAATTCTTCCATTCATATCGATAATCATATAATTGATATTTTGAACTTCCGATTTATTAATTTCTAAATTCAGAATTCCATCTGTTGGATTCGGGTAAAATGAAATTAAAAGTACATCTCTCACATTATTTTCATCTGAAATTTTCGAGCAATTTATTGCTGTTGCAGATAAAGTTCCATTAGAATTATTCAAAGTTCCAGCTGAATTTTTAGCTTTCACATAATACGTATAAGTATTTCCAGCCGTAATTAAATACGTATTTAAAAACGAAGTTCCAGTAATATCTGAAGCATATAAATTTCCATTTCTATAAATATCATATGAAGTTGCATTTGCAGAAGCTGTCCACGTTAAATTGATTGCACTTGTTGTTCCACTACACGTTGGTGTGGCAGTTGCAGTAAACGAACCTGGCGCACACATAATTGCAGTTGCAGAAACTGTTCCGTTTGAATTGGCTAACGTACCAATATTGTTTTTTGCAATCATTGAATAGGTGTAAGTTGTACCAACCGTTACGAAAGTATTTAAGAATTGTGTTCCAGTAACATCTGAAGCGTACAAACTTCCGTTTCTATATATATCAAATGATGTTGCGTTTGCAGAAGCCGTCCAAGTTAAATTTATTCTACTTGTAGTTCCGTTACATTCAGCCGTAGCAGATATTGTAAAACTTCCAGGAGACGAACAATTTATTGCTGTAACTGTTTGTGTTCCATTTGAATTAGTTGTTTGTGTAGCCGTTGCGTTTTTAGCTTTTACAGAATATGAATACGATGTTCCAGCTGTTACTGAAGTATTAGTATATGTTGTTCCAGCTACACTACTTGCATATAAAGAGCCGTTTCTATAAATGTCATAAGATGTTGCGTTGGCAGAAATGGTCCAAGTTAATTTATTTCTTGTTGCCGTTCCACTACATTCTGGAGTTACAGTTAATGTAAATGCGCCCGGAATTGGATTACAATCTAAAGCCGTTACAGATAAAGTTCCGTTTGAATTATTTGTTTGAGTTGTACCTGCATTCTTAGCTTTTACATAATAGGTATAATTTGAACCTGCTACTACTCCATTTGTATTGGTATATGTTGTAGCAGTCACATCTGCATCCCATAAAGCACCATTTCTATAAACATCGTAAGAAGTTGCATTTGATGAAGTTGTCCAACTTAAAGCCATTCTTGAAGTAGTTCCACTACATTCTGGAGTCACTGTTAAAGTAAATGCACCAGGCGCAGGAGTAACAGCACAAGATAAATTCAAATCAGATTTTAGAGAATTAAAATACGATA
>CAMLRV010000121.1 GCA_946482495.1 uncultured Flavobacteriia bacterium | reverse complement strand
GTTGAAATATCTAAACCAATCATATCTGCAATATCTTTCAAAATCATTGGTTTTAGTTTCGATTCTTCGCCTTCTAAAAAGTATTCTTGTTGAAAAAACATGATAGCGTTCATCGTCACAAACAAAGTTTCCTGACGTTGTTTGATTGCATCAATAAACCATTTCGCCGAATCTAATTTTTGTTTGATAAACTGAACGGCATCTTTTTGAGAATTCGATTTATCATTAGAAACCTTGTACGTTTGTAACATTTCTTGATAATCTTTAGAAACGTGCAATTCTGGAGCATTTCTACCGTTTAAAAGCAGTTCTAATTCGCCATCTACAATTCGAATGGTAAAATCGGGCACTACATGTTCTATTGTTCTGCTATTACTATCAAAACTTCCTCCTGGTTTCGGATTTAGTTTCTCAATTTCATCGATAGCTTTTTTCAATTGTTCTTTCGTACAATCAAATTTTTGCAATAATTTATCGTAATGCTTCTTGGTGAAAGCATCAAATTGTTTTTCAATAATGGTAATCGCTAAATTAACCGAATCGGTAGGTGTTTTGTGTTTCAATTGAATTAACAAACATTCTTGCAAATCTCTTGCCCCAACTCCTGAAGGTTCTAATTGTTGTACGATGTGTAAAATTCTTTCCACCACTTTTTCATCGGTATAAATACCTTGTGTGAAGGCCATATCGTCCACAATATCCTGAATACTTCTTCTGATATAACCCGAATCTTCAATACTTCCGACTAAAAACTCAGCAATTTCTCTGTCGTTTTCGGAAAGAATAAATGTATTTAACTGATTAATCAAATCTTGATGAAAACTCACTTGCGCTGTCATTGGCATGCTTCTGTCTTCATCGTCATCACTATAATTATTAGTTTGATACTTATAATCTGGTGTTTCGTCGTTGCTTAAATACTCGTCAATATTGATATCACTTGTATCAATTTGATCGTTGTCATAATCATCATAATTATCCTCATCATTAGAATTATCTTTATAATCGTCTAATGATTCACTATTATCTTCCAAGCTTCCTTCTAAAGCAGGATTTTCCACCATTTCTTCTTGCAAACGTTGTTCAAAAGCTTGCGTAGGCAATTGAATTAACTTCATCAACTGAATTTGTTGTGGAGATAATTTTTGAGATAATTTGAAATTTAAACTGTGCTTAAGCATTGTCTTTTTGTTTAAAGTTTACGGTTTCAAGTTTCAAGTTATTGTGAATACAACAACTTGAAACTTGAAACTTGAAACAAATTTTTAAAACTCTGCGTTACCAGGAGTTCTTGGGAAAGGAATTACGTCACGGATATTTGTCATACCTGTTACGAATAATACCAATCTTTCAAAACCTAATCCGAAACCTGAATGTACTGCCGTACCGAATCTACGCGTATCTAAATACCACCATAATTCTTCTTCTTCAATACCTAAAACTTTCATTTTTTCGATTAAAACGTCTAAACGTTCTTCTCTTTGTGAACCTCCAACAATTTCTCCAATTCCAGGGAATAAGATATCCATCGCACGAACTGTTTCTTTTCCAGGCTCCGTTCCATCATTTAAACGCATGTAAAACGCTTTAATTTTTGCTGGATAATCGAATAAAATTACCGGACATTTGAAATGTTTTTCCACTAAGAAACGTTCGTGTTCCGATTGTAAATCGGCACCCCACTCTTCAATTAAATATTGGAATTTCTTGTTTTTATTTGGTTTCGAATTCTTTAAAATATCAATAGCTTCTGTATAAGAAACACGTTTGAAATTGTTTTCTAAAACGAAGTTTAATTTCTCTAACAACGCCATTTCACTACGTTCTGCTTGTGGTTTGCTTTTTTCTTCTTCTAACAAACGGTTTTCTAAGAATTTTAAATCTTCCGCACAATTATCTAAAGCGTATTTGATAACGTACTGAATAAAATCTTCAGCTAAATCCATGTTTGCTGCTAAATCATTGAATGCTACTTCTGGCTCAATCATCCAAAACTCCGCCAAGTGACGAGAAGTATTTGAATTTTCTGCACGGAATGTTGGTCCGAAAGTATATACTTGTCCTAAAGACATTGCATACGTTTCCGCTTCTAATTGTCCAGAAACCGTAAGATTAGTTTGTTTTTCGAAAAAATCTTCTTTGTAGTTTACTTTTCCGTCTTCTGTTCTTGGCGTATTATCAAAAGGTAATGCTGATACTTGGAACATTTCCCCAGCACCTTCAGCATCAGAACCTGTAATAATTGGCGTATTTACATACACAAATCCTTTTTCTTGGAAATATCTATGCACCGCAAAAGACAACGTAGAACGCACACGCATAATCGCACCAAACATATTCGTTCTTGTACGTAAATGAGCATGCTCTCTTAAGAAATCTAAACTTGGTTTATTTTTTGGCTGAATTGGGAATTTTTCCGCATCAGAATCACCTAGAATTTCTAATTTATTTACTTGAATTTCTACTTTTTGCCCAGCACCCTGACTTTCAACTAAAGTACCAATTACTGAAATAGCTGCTCCTGTAGTAATTCTTTTTAACGTTTCTTCTGGTGTGTTTTCAAAATCAACTACACACTGAATATTATTAAGCGTTGAACCATCATTTAGAGCCACAAACTGATTGTTTCTAAATGTTCTCACCCAACCTTTTGCGTTTACTTCTTGTAACGTTTTCGTATTTTCTAATAAATCTTTAATTCTGATATGCTTCTTCATCGTTTTCCGTATAAGCTTTTAAAGTGCAAATATAGTGCAAAAAAACGGAGTTTAAAATGCAAGCTTAAATTCCATTTTCACGAAATCGCATTTTGTCATAATTATTTTTACAATAATCTGATTTTCAAATATTTAACTTATAAATTTTGTAATTTTGTAATAAAAATATCATGAAAAATTATATTAAATCTTTAGCAATTATAATTGCCTTTTCAATGTTACTGAGTAGTTGTAGCGTATATTATAAAAAAGAAGTTACATTTAATGAAGCATATCAATCTAAAGCACCAGTTAGATTGGTTACCAATCAGGATAAGAAAGTTCATTTAAAAAGAATTATTCTGCAAGATACTACTTACTATGGCGTTTACTATCACGATGGTAAAAAAATCACGTTCCCACTTTCTAAAGAAAATTATACTTCTGTTAGGTTAAAAGACCGAGCAACTTCTACTTTTATAACTGTTGCGGGTTCTGTTGTTACAGCAGGTATTGTTGCTATAGTAGTGGTTGCAATTACCATTAGTAATAGTAGCTGGGAATGGAAAACTACTAATTATAATTCAGCCAATTAAAATTATTGTTTTTATAAATTTGATTTTTACTATTTTTACGAAATGATTTTAGTTACAGGCGGAACAGGTTTAGTAGGTTTTCATTTATTGCAGCAACTTTCTCAAGAGAAGGAAGCAATCAGAGCTATATATAGATCCGAAAAAAAACTACAACATATTAAAAATCTATTCGAAGCAGCTAACCAACTTTCCAGTTTTGAAAGAATTCAATGGGTGCAAGCCGACATTTTAGACATTCCTGCTTTAGACTTAGCTTTTGCTAATGTTACTTATGTGTATCATTGTGCTGCTAAAGTTTCCTTCGAACCCAAAGACGAAGATAAATTATACCAAACCAATATTGTTGGAACGGCCAATGTGGTCAATTTATGCTTATTCAATAACGTAAAAAAACTGGCTTATGTAAGCTCAATTGCAGCATTAGGGAACGGAACAGAGCATAATTTAGTGATTAATGAAGAAACCGAAAGAAATAACGAAGCCATAAGAAGCGATTATTCCATTACAAAATTTGGTGCTGAAATGGAAGTTTGGCGTGGCTTTCAAGAAGGTTTAGATGTGGTGATTGTGAATCCAGGTGTAATTTTTGGTTATGGTTTCCCGAAAGAAGGCAGCAGTTTATTTATTCAAAATATCAAAGAAGGGCAATCTTTTTACACCTTAGGAAAACTCGGAATTGTGGCCGTTGAAGATGTCGTAAAAGCAATGATTTCTTTAATGAAAAGTAACATTTCTGGTGAACGATATGTTTTAGTTGCCGAAGATGTAACTTACAAAGAATTGTTCGATAGAATTGCTGAGATTCTGAAACAAGTTCAGAATGATAAAAGCGTTAAAAAACCAAAATATTTAGTTCAAAAGTGGCAAACACAATTGGCGAGTGTGATTGAATTTATCTTTGCGAAGTTGTTTTTCAGAAAAAGAATGTTGACAAAATCCACTATAAATTCCTTATACAATGAAGAAATTCATGATTCAAGCAAAATTAAAAAAGCCATTGATTTTGAATTTTGTGATATGAAAGCATATTTGAAAGAATTGATCGAAAAAAAGTAAAATTTGCTTGAAATATGAATCGAATTTCAATTTTATTTTTAACTGTTCTATTGCTTATTGGTGTTGCATTACAACACTTATTAATAGACACTTTACCAAGAATTCCGATTGAGGAAGCGGATTATCAATTAAATAAATCTATTAAAATTTTAGCTTACCAATTTATATTTCTGATTGTTTTAAATTTCATTTTTTACAAATTCGTATTCAAAGAGAAAAATAATACAATTATTAAATATCAAATCGCATTCACCATTTTATACGCGTTATCTTTTTTTTATTTATTTCAAAATTATATTAGTAAATGCGTATAAAAAAATCCAAATCCCATTAAAATATGGAATTTGGATTTTTAAATTTTGATAGTTTAACAACTTATACTTTCATGATTTCTGCTTCTTTAACAGCAAAAATTTCATCAATTTTTTTAATGTATGAATCTGTTAATTTTTGAACCGATTCTTCAGCTGTTTTACAAATATCTTCAGATGTTCCATCTTTTTCTTCTTTTTTGATATCTGTATTCGCATCTTTACGCGCATTTCTTACTCCAACTTTTGCGTCTTCTGCTTCCGCTTTAGCTTGCTTTACTAACTCTTTACGTCTATCTTCTGTTAGAGCAGGAATACTGATAATAATTGTATCCCCATTATTCATTGGATTTAAACCTAAATTAGCAATTAAAATGGCTTTTTCAATTGGTTGTAACATTGATTTTTCCCAAGGTGTAACTGTTAATGTTCTTGCATCTGCTGCTACAACATTAGCCACTTGAGACAAAGCTGTTTGAGCTCCATAATAGTCTACAAAAACACTTCCTAACATTTGTGGAGACGCTTTTCCAGCTCTAATGTTTAAAAATTCTTTTTCTAAATGCGCCACTGAACCATTCATAGATTCTTTAGCACTATCGATAATAAAATTAATTTCTTCAGTCATAATATTTTAGTTTCAGGTTTCAGGTTTCAAGTTTTAGGTTAAACAATAACAACCTCTAACTTGAAACTTGAAACAAAATTATATAGTTACCGTTGTTCCAACAGTTTCGCCGTTACAAATTTTAAGTAAGTTACCTTTTTTGTTCATATCAAAAACAATTATTGGCAACTTATTTTCTTGACTTAACGTAAATGCTGTGGTATCCATTACATTTAAACCTTTAGTCAATACATCGTCAAACGAAATTTTATCAAATTTTATTGCGTTCGGATCTTTTTCTGGATCGGCAGTATATACTCCGTCTACGCGAGTTCCTTTTAATATTACATCACAATCTACTTCAATTCCTCTTAAAACAGCTGCAGTATCTGTTGTAAAATAAGGATTTCCTGTTCCAGCACCAAAAATTACAATTCTTCCTTTTTCTAAATGGCGTGTGGCTCTTCTTTTGATGTAAGGCTCTGCAATGGCTTCAATTTTTAAAGCCGTTTGTAAACGAGTTTGCATTCCTGCATCTTCTAACGCACCTTGTAAAGCCATTCCGTTAATCACTGTAGCCAGCATTCCCATATAATCACCTTGCACACGGTCCATTCCATTACTTGCCCCAGCTACTCCTCTAAAAATATTTCCACCACCAATAACGATTGCGATTTCTACACCATTATCATGAATTTGCTTAATTTCGGCAGCATAATCTGCTAAAATTTTCGGATCAATTCCGTATTGTCTTTCGCCCATTAAGGCTTCACCACTTAATTTAAGAAGGATTCTTTTGTAACTCATTGTGTTGGATTGTTTGATTTTTGCTTTCAGAATCATTTAAAAATAGTCATAATCCTAAAATTTTGATGCAAATATAGTCAAATCGCTCTTTTCTAAAAAATATGTTTTTAAGATTTATGTTACTAAATTCTCAAAACTCTTTTTAGCTTCATTATACCCAATTTCAAATATCGCATCCATTTTTGCTTTATTGGTTTCAAACGTACTAAAATAAGCTAATTCTTTTGGCTCAATAACTAAATCACAATAATTAAATTTTTGAAAACTCGAATTCGCTGTTAATAATTCTAGCGCTCTATAGGTGACCGATTTTATAGAATTTAAGTTTTTGGCTTCAATATTTTGTAACGGACTCACATAAACACCGATTATGGATTCGCATTTTCCCAATAATAAATCGGCAGGAAAATGATTTAAAATTCCACCATCACTATATAATTTTTCATTCAGTATATAGGGAGAAATCATTCCTGGAACAGCAGTTGAAGCCAAAACAGCATCAACCACTTTCATTTCGGGATCAAAAATCTTCAATTTGGCTTTCACCATATCCGTTGCAGTAATGTAAATTGGAATTTCTAATTCCCCCAAAGTTACCTCACCAAATATCTCTTCGAAATAACGTTTAAAAGATTCGGAATCTACAATTCCCGCTTTTTTGAATGTAAAATGTTTCCAATGAAAAAAATAAATCGATTTAAAAAATTCTAAAATTTCTTCAGGTTTTTTACCAAAAGCATACATAGAACCTACAATCGCACCAGCACTTGAGCCAGCCAAACAAGT
>CAMLRV010000120.1 GCA_946482495.1 uncultured Flavobacteriia bacterium | reverse complement strand
GCGCAAGCCCCAAACTCTTCAAGTGACGAAATCTTAAGTATTGAAAATGATACAGTTAAGAAAAAACATCAAGCAATTGAGACAGTTATAATTACTTCTAATCAAACAAAAAAAACAGGTTCAGTTGTTAAATCCGGAATTGCAGTGAAAGATTTACCACAAAGTGTTCAAGAAATTGGAAGCGAAGTTATCACACAACAACAATCTATTCGTTTAAGTGAAGTTATTAAAAATGCCAATGGTGTTTATGTAAGTTCTGCTCGTGGTGGTGCTCAAGAATCATTTTTCTCTAGAGGATATGATATGTCTGCCAACAATATGTTTAAAAATGGATTCCGTTTTAATTCTGGTTCTATTCCTGAGGTTTCTTCATTAGAAAAAGTGGAATTCTTAAAAGGAGGTTCAGCATTATTATATGGAAATGTTGCTCCAGGTGGTATCTTAAATTTAGTGACTAAAACACCTTCTTTCAAAAGAGGTGGAGAAATTACAATGCAAGCCGGAAGTTACTCATACTATAAACCAACAGTTGACTTATATGGTCCGTTGAATAAATATATTGCTTATCGTATTGTTGGTTCATATGAGAATTCAGAAAGCTTTAGAGATTTTGTAACAAATGAACGTAAATATATAAATCCATCTTTCCTTTTTAAATTGAGTGATAGAACTCAACTTACATTACAGGGTGATTATTTAGATGCAGATTGGACGCCAGATTTTGGTACGGGAATTATTGGTAAAAATATTGTTGATGTTGATCGTAGTAATTTTTATGGAGCACTTTGGTCTACAGGAAAGACAAAATCATCTAGTACGTCTTTATTATTAAATCACGAATTACATAAAAATTGGAAAATTAATTTTAATACTTCTTACCAATCTTATAATAGACAATCAAAATCAACTTCTCAATTATCTGACTTAGACAAATATGCTAATCCTGGAGATTGGAAAAGAGGATTGGTTCAAAATAAAAACTTAGAAGATATTTTAGGAAATCAATTAAGTTTACAAGGGACATTTAATACAGGAAGTATTAAGCACCAAATATTTACAGGAGCAGATTATGAAAATTCATTAGCTACAGCTTATACTTTCGTTTTTTACAATGATCTTTTAAAAACACAAACAACAGAAACAACTACAATTAATCTTTACAACTACGATCCAAGTACACAAAGTTATGATGCTCCATTTGCTTCTAGACCAACACAAATTGTAGATACTGAAACTCAGCGTTTTGGAGTATATGCTCAAGATTTAATTTCTTTTACAGACAAAATTAAACTTTTAGCGGGTATCCGTTGGTCATGGCAAGAAAGTCAGGCAACTACTTATAAAGAAGTAATGAAAGTAAACGCTGCTGGTGTAGCTAATGAAATAACAACATCGCTTGATAATGCGGTTGGTGATGTAGCTGTAATGAGAATAGATAAAGCTTTCTCACCTAAAGTAGGATTGGTTTATCAGCCAACAACTAGTATTTCGTTATTTGGAAGTTATTCTAGTTCTTTCACACCAAACACAGGAACAAATATTTATAAAGAAGTTTTAGAAGCGTCAATTATTGATCAAATTGAATTCGGTATTAAAAAAGAATTCATGGATGGAAAATTAGCAACTAATCTTACTGTTTACCAAATTGATAATAGTAATTTAGCACAAACGGCTCCGTATTTAGCTGATGGTGTTACTGCAAATGTTGATTCAACAATAAAAGTTTTAGGTGGTGGAACAAGAAGTAAAGGTGTAGAAATTGATGTTACAGCAATGCCAATTGAAGGATTAACTATTAATGGTGGATATAGTTTTAATGATATGCGTTATACTAAAACTTCAGGAACACATGGAAGTTTTGTTGAAGGAGATCGTGTGGCAAGAACACCTAAAAACACGGCTAATTTAAGCTTCTTCTATACTTTACCTGAGGGTAAATTAAAAGGTCTTTCTTTTGGAGCTATAGCAAATTATGTTGGAAACCGCTTAGGTGGATGGAATAATGATTATCAATGGACAGCGGTAACTCCTGCTACAACTCCTCCAACTTATACAATTAGCATTAGAGATCGTGAAATTCCTTTAGAAGGTTATACTACTATCGATTTTTCAACAGGATATACTTGGAAAAAATTATCAGTATTAGTTAAATTATCTAACATTACAAACGAGTTAAACTATACAGTTCACGAAAATTATAGTGTAAACCCAATTGCTCCACGTCAAGTATTAGGAAGCATAAAATATAAATTCTAATTTTGTAATCTTTTTTAAACCAAATTACAATTATAAATTATGAGATTAAATAGAAGAAACATTCACCGCGATTTAGGATATTTTTACGTTGGATTAATTATTTCTTTCGCTTTTTCAGGAATTTTAATGAACCATAGAGAACATTGGCATCCAGAAAAATATACTGTTGAAACGAAACAAATTAGTGTAAATCTGCCTAAAGAAGAAAGTGAAATTACTGAGGAATATGCTGAAAAATTAGGTAAAGAATTGGGTATCGATGATAAAATTCGTCGTCATAATGTTAAAAAAGGTACGTTCAAAATCTCGTTTGAAAAACACGATGTAGAAATCGATATGGAAACAGGGAAAGGTGAAATTGTAGCTTTTAACAAAACCCCAATTATTAGTCAGACTATGAAGTTACATAAAAGTACTTCTAATTGGTGGATTTATTATTCAGATATTTTTGGAATCTCATTAATTACCATTGCTTTTACGGGTATCATTATGATTACTCATGGAAAGAATACATTTAGAAGACGCGGTTGGAAATTAGCCGTTGCCGGAATTATTGTCCCATTACTGGTATTGTTTTTAATTGGATAAATTTTTTAAAGTTAGTTGAAAAAACGCTCCCATAAAAGGAGCGTTTTTTTGTTTCAAATTACTTTTGAGATATTGTTTTTAATAAGTCTTCTAAGTTGACAATTGACATAGTAAATCCTTCTTTGAAACCCATTTCTATCATTTTTTCCATGCGTTCTAGCGACTCATTGTAAATAGTGATGCGAACATTTGTTTTTCCATTTTCTTCACTAAATTGATAATCCCATTCTGATCCTGGCAATTGCGGATTTTCATTTTCATCTGCAAAAGCATTATACATTTTAAAATTCGTTTTTGGTGAAATTGCACTAAATTCTTGAATAGCCCAAAATGATGCTCCTTCCGGACTCACCATAGCATAAAACCTTTTTCCGCCTTCTTCAAAATTCATGTATTTGGTTTTAGCTGTCCAAGGTTTTGGTGCTACCCATTGATCTAGTAATTCTGCTTTGGTAAACGCGTCCCAAACTAAAGAAAGTTCAGCTGCAAATTCTCTGTTAATGATTACCGTTTTGGTTGCTTTGTCAACGATAAAATCTGATTGTAAATTGTTCATTTTTTCTGTTTTTTAATAGTTGCTAATAAATCGTCTAACTGACTAAATTTGGTTTCCCATATTTTCCTAAATTGTTCTAACCAAATGTCTATGTCTTTCATTTTTTCTACTTCCAATTTGTAATAGATTTCTCTTCCGTGTTGTTCTTGAGTAATTAAATCACATTCTGAAAGTATTTTTAAATGTTTGGAAACGGCTTGTCTGCTGGTGTCAAAATGCTCTGCAATAGTGTTTGGCGTCATTGCTTGTAAAGCAATTAAAGCAATAATTGCTCTTCGTGTGGGATCGGCTATAGCCTGAAAAACATCTCTTCTCATTTTTATAATTTTTAAATACGAAACCATTTCGTTGCAAATATAAGTGCAACTTTTTGGTTGCGCAAATTTTTATGAAAGTTTTTTGATTTAAATCTCAAATTTCAATAATGAAGTAGTGTAATTATTTATTCTGAATAAAACTTTTCCAAGCTTTTAAAAAATCTTTTTCATTGGTTTCTAAAGCCATAAAGATTTCAGATTTTTTATTGAAGGGTAATAACTCGATAAGTTTTTTTCTACCATATTTTTTATCTATATACATCACCACCGAACCAGAAAGTCCGTATTTAATTTTACCCGTCCAAAACTTATCTAAATTAGTTGGAATTTTATTATCAGTAATTGCTTTTTTAACTTCAGCTAATCGGCTCTCATCGCATTGTCCGGAAGCATAAGTTGCTAATCCTTCTACAAACCAATCAATACCATCCGTATTGCTAAAATCTTCGCTAAAATTTAATTGTCCATGATATACATGAATTAATTCGTGAGTGATTATTTGCTGCGTTTTTTCAGATTCAGCATATTTATGTTCGCAGGATTCAGTATCCCAAAGTTTTGGTGAAATCATGTCTAATCGTTTGGATACTCCGCTAGCCACCATCCAGCATTCCGATTGAAAGGTTGGCATTTTCCAGTCTTTTTGCCAAGTACTGTCTAATGATTGTCTACTTGGATGTACAAAAACATCTAATCCATTTTTGTATGGGGAATCAAAAAACTTTATGGCGTTATTCATTCCATTATCAATTAGTTTTTTGTATTCATTTGCATTTTTTATATCTGCAGATGTATAATTTAAATTATAGCCATTATGCTTATCTGTGATCCAATTATTTTCGATTGTTTTCCATCCAAAAACAGAAAGTAGTATTGTGAAAATACAAAAGGATACTATGTTTGATTTTATTTTTGGAGTAAGCATTTTTATTTGTTTAAGTTATCATAGTTACATACCTGGCCAAAATAAAAAATTGAATTTATGACCATCTGGATCCGCAAACCCAAAAGTATAACCAATTTGGAATATTTCAGGTTCCGAAAAAATTTCTCCACCTATTTCTTTAATTTTTTCATACCAGAGGTCGACTTCTTTTTTACTATTTGCTGATAACGAGAAAATAATTTCATTATCATTTTTAGTATTAGTTATCTTTCCTTTTAATGCGTATTCAAATCTTTTTGTTAAGAAAAAATTAATTACAAAATTACTTTCTCCAAAAACGAAACTTACCAATTCATCTGATTTTGCGCCGTTTTGTTTGAAACCTAAAGCAGTATAAAACGCAATTGTTTGATCTAAATCATTTGAAACTAGGTTGGCCCATATCATTTTAGATTCCATAATTATTTTGATTTAAAATTGAATAACTAAGTTACTGAATAATTCTCAAAAGATTGCCAAAGTTTTGTTATCAATTAATTGCTGCTTTTTGCTTGGTATAAAGCCATTAATCCTAAAATGGGTCCGATTGCTAAGAACATATAAATGTATTGTTCATTGATTTTGTTCGCGATGAAATTGATAAATTGAATGCTGATTATAGTAATGGAAAATCCTATGCAATTGACAATAGTTAAGGAACTTCCACGAGATTCTTCTGGGGCGATTTGTGCGACTAAGGTAGAAAATAAAGGTGAATCGGCTATGACTGCTAATCCCCAAATGAATAAGAAGCTTATAAATAAAATATACGAATTATAAATAAAAAATAGTGGTGAAAGCAAACAACATAAACCTGAAATTGTTAATGAAATAAAAGCAATTTTCTTCGTGCCGAAAAATTGAGACAAGATACCACTTGCAAAACAAGCCAATCCTCCAGAAGCAATTATTAGAAAAGATATTAATGAAATATTTAAATTTATTTCTGAATGATGAGCAGCATTATATGATGTTAGCATAATTGGAACAAATGCCCAAAAAGTATAAAGTTCCCACATATGTCCGAAATACCCAAACGCAACCGCTCTGAAATTTTCGTTTCTAAAACCATTTAAAAAAGCTGTGAATTTTATTTTTTGTCCGATTTTACGATAGGGTCCGTTGGGTACAAATAGTAAAATGCAAAGTCCACCAATAAAGGTTAGGCTAGTAGTGGTGTATAGTACATATATCCAAGGTAAATTGGAGCTCATGTTTTTTAGTAAATGAGGAAATGCGGTTCCGAAAACTAAAGCGCCAACTAAAAAACCTAATGATTTTCCTAAACCCAATTGATAATAATCGGATGCGATTTTCATACCGACAGGATAAATTCCTGCTAAGAAGAATCCTGTTAAGAATCGGAATAACAAGATTTCTATTGCTGTGATGTTAGTTAAGCAAATTCCTAAATTGAATAAACCAGCTAAAATGGCGCTACAGAAAAATACTTTCGATGGGGAAAATCTGTCCGAAATAGTTAAAATGGCGAAAACTAAAGTTCCTGTTATAAATCCGAATTGAATAGCGCTGGTGAGATGTGCGAGATAATTATGATTGAGATGTAAATCGGATGCAATATCTGTAATTACCGAATTTCCTGCAAACCAAAGTGAGGTGCAAAAGAATTGAGAAATTACTATGATAGGTAAGATGTATCTCATTTGTAATGCTTTTGAAACCTAATAATTAATTGAAAGAATTACTCAAATTTAAGAAAATAAGAGAAGGATTACAAGTTTATGTTTTGTTTGACTATGTTGGAATGTTATTAGAAGTTTCCCATGCGTTGTTAGAAGTTTCCCATGCGTTGTTAGAACTTTCCGATGCGTTGTTAGAAGTTTCCCATGCATTGTTAGAACTTTCCCATACGTTATTATAAGTTTCCCATGCGTTGTTAGAACTTTCCCATGTTTATTTAGACTTTTACCAAAAGTATTTAGAGTTTGTTTAGTACGGATTATACACTAGGCTTTAGCTGAATTGACGAAATCCGCGCTATTGAGTTAATGCTATTTAGAAACAAATTATTGCGTTTTTACTAACTTCGCCATGGCTCTAACTGGAAAAGTTCCAACACCTTTAAATTTTGGTGGGATGGCGCTAAATGTAAAACCTTCTTTTGGGAGTAAATATAAATTACAAAGATGTTCCACTATTAGAATTTCGGCACCTAAAAGTGTGGTGTGAACAGGGCGAGATCTACCTTTTGTACTATCAATATTATGAGAATCAATTCCGACTAAT
>CAMLRV010000119.1 GCA_946482495.1 uncultured Flavobacteriia bacterium | reverse complement strand
AAATGTACCATTATTAGATAGATTAAGATTTTTAGGTATTTTTTCCAACAATTTAGACGAATTTTTTCGTGTTAGATACGCCGCAATAAGACGAATGAGTCTTGAAAATATTGACACTAAACCTATTTTAGGTGACATTAGTGCCGATCAACTTCTTAAAGATATTACAGAAATTGTAATTGAACACCAATCTGAAAGTTTAAGAATATTAAACGATATAGAGAAAAAGCTAGAAAAAGAAGGGATTTATATTATTAATGAGAAGCAAATCAATAAAGAACAAAAAACGTTTATTAAAGATTTTTTCACACAAAAAGTAAGTCCTGAATTAGTTACCATCATGTTAAATGACCTTAATGAATTTCCTTTAATTAAAGATACTTCAGGTTATTTGGCAGTAAAATTAGTAATGAAACCAAACAAGTCTAATATTATTTCCTCTTTGCTAGATGAAAAAGAAATTAGGTATGCAATTGTGGAAATACCCAAAACCATCAATAGATTTGTTGTCTTACCATCCAACTCCGAAAAACAACACATTATTCTTTTAGATGATGTAATTAGATATAACCTACATCATATTTTTAATATTTTCGATTATGAAAGTATTTCTGCACATATGGTGAAAATTACTCGTGATGCTCAATTAGAATTTGATTCTGATTTAAGTAAAAGTTTCATAGAAAAAATCTCGTATAGTGTAAAAGAGCGTAGAGTAGGTGAACCTGTTCGATTTGTTTATGATCAAGCAATTGACGAAGATACACTTGATTTTTTCTTAAGTCGCATGAAAATTGACAGTTCCGATTCCATTATTCCAGGAGGAAGATACCATAATCGTAGAGATTATATGGATTTTCCTAATTTGGGTCGCTATGACTTACTTTACAAACAAAATCCTCCTTTGCCAGTTCAAGGTTTGAGTTTAGATGGAAGTATTTTGGAAAGTATCAAGGAAAAAGATTATTTAATTCATGCGCCTTACCAATCGTTTTCGTATTTAATTCGATTTTTAAGAGAAGCAGCCTTAGATCCAAAAGTGCAATCCATAAAAATTACATTGTATCGATTGTCTAAAAACTCACAAATTGTAAGTTCGTTAATCAATGCTGCTAAAAATGGTAAAAAAGTTACTGTTCAAATTGAATTGCAAGCGCGTTTTGATGAAGCAAGTAACATTTCTTACGCTGAACAAATGCAGGAGGAAGGTATTAACTTAATTTTTGGGGTAAAAGGATTAAAAGTTCATAGTAAAATTTGTGTGGTAGAACGTTTAGAAGACGATGATGATGTTGTAAGATATGGATTTATCTCAACAGGAAATTTCAGTGAATCTTCAGCAAAAATCTATACAGATGTAACCTTATTGACTAGTGATTCTCGAATTTTAAAAGATATTTCTAAAGTTTTTGAATTCTTCGAAGTCAATTATCGTGTACATCGTTACAAGCATTTAATTGTTTCTCCACATTATACACGTTCTCGTTTCGTAAAATTAATTGATAGAGAAATTAAAAATGCTTTAGAAGGTAAACCAGCTTACATTGATTTGAAAATGAATAGTTTATCAGATTATAAAATGATTGATAAATTATACGACGCTAGTTTAGCTGGTGTTAAAGTAAGATTGATTGTTAGAGGAATTTGCTGTTTAATTCCCGGTAGAGAAAAATTAAGCGAAAATATAGAAGCCATAAGTATTGTTGATAATTATTTAGAACATTCTCGCTTGTTTATTTTCTGTAATAATGAGGAACCTGAAGTGTATATTTCTTCTGCAGATTTTATGACCAGAAATATTGATGCTCGGGTAGAAGTAACTTGTCCGATTTACAACAAAGAAATTAAACAAGATTTAATTGATACCTTTGAAATTGGTTGGAAAGCTAATGTAAAAGCGCGTTTACATTCGGAAAAATTTGAAAATGTGTATCGTAAAAGTGGCGATGAAAAGCCGTTTAGAGCACAACAAGAAATGTATAAATATTACCAAAATAAGTTGGAAGTAATTGCCACCGAAATTTCATAAATAAGTTAATGATTCAAATTAAAAAATATGCTGCAATTGATATTGGTTCCAACGCGATGCGTTTGTTAATCATGAATATTATTGAGCAAAAAGGAAAAGATGTCCAATTTAATAAAAGTGCCTTAATTCGTGTGCCAATTCGTTTAGGACAAGATGCTTTTACCGTTGGTGAAATTTCTGAAGAAAATATCGACAGAATGATTGATGCTATGAAAGCTTTCAAATTATTAATGAAAGTTTACAAAGTAGAAAGATACATGGCATGTGCCACTTCAGCTATGCGTGAAGCATATAATGGAAAAGAAGTTACAGAAATAGTTAAGAAAAAAGCAGACATAAAAATTGATATCATTGATGGTAAAAAAGAAGCTGCAATTATTGCTTCATCTGATTTACATCAGTATATTAAAACTAACGAAAACTATTTGTACGTGGATGTTGGTGGTGGTAGCACCGAATTTTCTTTATTTTCTGATGGAAAAATGATTGCTTCCAAATCTTTCAAAAATGGTACAGTTCGTTTGTTGAATAACATGGTAAACGAAGTGGTTTGGCAAGAAATTGAAAAATGGATTAAAACCAAAACAGAAGGTTTAGAAAATATTATCATGATTGGTTCTGGAGGAAATATTAATAAGACTTTCAAATTGTCTGGTAAAATGCAAGACAAACCATTAACTTACAAATACTTAAAAACACAATTTGATTATCTGAACTCGTTAACCTACGAACAACGTATTGCCGAGTTAGCTTTAAATACGGACCGTGCCGACGTAATTATTCCTGCACTTACCATTTATTTAAGTGCCATGAAATGGAGTGGGGCAAGTCGCATTTTTGTTCCAAAAATTGGATTATCTGATGGTGTGGTGAAAGCGATGTATCACAATATGATATAAAATAAAAAAAGGACTTAAATGTCCTTTTTTTATTTTGTTAATTATTAGAGTAAACTTTGAATTTTAAATTCCTAAACACTTTAAATTGTCAATAAAATAAGTATCTGGAGTAGATTTAGTTTTGTAAATCTCCGAGTTCAATTGAGGTTTAATTACAAAATTTACATCGCCAGTATTGGCAGTTATTTTAATTTGATACACTTTTTCCGTTTTTAAATCTTGAAAATTTTCAGGTGAAAAATAGAAATAGCCATTTAAAACACGCACATTATTTTTATTTACTGCATCGTATTGTAATTCATTACAGCTTTCAACTTGTATCGAGTTAACTAATTTTACTTGTTTACCATTTGAAAGTTCTAAGATAATTTTAGTGTTTTTATCAATGCAAATTGGCGGTAATAAACTTTTGCTTTTCTGTAAATATTGGAAGTTAATACCTAAAGCACCATCAATTTCAAACATTTTAAAGGTTAAAAAAGAAGTAGAATTACCAAAAATGCTTTCATCTACAATTTCATCAGTTAAAACGCGAGTGCTAGTTGTGTCGGTCACAATATTCACTTCAAAATCACAAATCTTAGTTTGTGCTAATGAAACGTTAGTTAATAAAAGTAATACTGCGAATTTTAAGAATTTCTTCATTTTGGGTTTTATATTTTATTGCAAATTAAAACAATTTTTTCTTCATTTATATTGGTCGTAAAAAATGTATAAACACTTCCACCTTCCGCAATTTTATATTTTTTTCTAATTTCTTCTACAGCTAAAGGGAAATTACGTGTGGTGATGTTCATTTTTTTACCTTCGATATGTTTTTTTAGTTCTTCTTTTTTAAAAGGAATAATGTTTTCAATTACAAATCTTCTTCCAGGAAATTCAATTAATTTCAAATTAGTAAACAAATGCGAATGTGGATGTAATTTATCTATATTTAATAGGCAACATAAATTATCTACACAACCTGATTTTAATAAAGGCGCATTAGGTTCGTAAATAAACATATTTGGTAAAGCAAAAGTTACTGGAGCGTTTTGACCTAAAATAAAACGATTAGAATCTGTTTTTTCTTTTTGAATATTTACAGAAACAATTTCAATATCACCAAAATAATCTTTATCTAAAATCCATAATAACTCCTTTACTTCATTATCAACTGCAACAATATGAATAGATTTTATTTGGCTTAATTCGTTAATTCCAGCTGTAATATCTAAAATTGGTGCGGTTTTAATTAATATGTTATTACTTTTCGAAAAATATAAATCTAAATTAGCTGGAACATTTGGCAAACAATCTTTTAATAAAAATACTTTTCCTTTAACATCGCTTCTTCGACTTGGATCGATGTAAATCCAATCGAAATTAACTTCAGAATCATTTAATATATCAGTACTATTTTGAGCAATGCATTCAATATTTTCAACTTGGAGTTTTTCGTAATTATGTTTTACAATTTCAGAAAGCTCTGCATTTTTTTCACAATGCGTGACTTTTTCAAATCTTTTCGAAAAATAATAACAATCTACACCAAAGCCGCCAGTTAAGTCAATAATAGATTTTCCTGAGATTAAGTCAGATTTATATTTTGCAGTAATTTCTGAAGAAGTTTGTTCAATAGATATACTTGGTGGATAAAATATTTTATCTGTTTCAAACCAAGTTGGTAATTTGCTTTTGGATTTGTTTTTAGAAACAATTTGGTTAATAATTTCTTTCCAATCTACTTCTGGAAATGGGTTTTTCGACAAGGCTAATTTTGAAATATTAGCTTGTAATGAATTATTTATAAAATCCTGAATTTCAGTTGTAAGAATATTAATATTCATTATAAGCCTTTTGTTAAAACCTGAATAAAAGTATTGTCTGGGTAAAATTCTTTTAGAATTACTTTTAGTGAAGTATACACTGGAATAGCTACAATCATTCCAATAATTCCTAATAAAGTTCCAGAAATTATTGTAACTAAAAATATTTCTAACGGATGCGAATTGGTACTTTTTGAGAAAATAATGGGCTGGCTGATATTATTATCAATAAGTTGAACGATAAAATATCCAATAATTACATATAAAGTAGTTGGAAGAATTACAGTTCCGAAATCTTGGTTAATATGACTTAACATAGTTAAAAATGCCGTCATAATTAAAGCAATAATTGGCCCAACATATGGAATGATATTTAAAATGGCTCCTAGTAATGCAATAATAAATGCATTTTCCACTCCAAATATTAATAATACAATAAAATACAGAATAAATACCACTAATAATTGTAATAGTAAGCCAATAGTGTATTTAGCTAACATGTTTTTTACTCGAAGTAAGGATGCTAAAATTCTCCATCTGTGATTGTTTGGCAACACAGCTCTTAAATTTTCTGTCACTAGCTTTTGGTCTTTTAAAAGAAAAAAACAAATGAAAAATATGGAAAACAATGCCATTCCGAAATTTCCAATAGAACCGATAATACTATTTAATATATCTGTAATAAAATTAAAATTGAATGTTTTTGTGATTTTTTGAACGTCAATATGTTTTTTGTAATCGATATTATGACCTTGTAACCAAACATCTACATTATGTATAAATAGAGTAGAGTTCTTTTCTAAAGAATTAATATCTAATAAAGATAAATTCTTACTTTGACTCAGAATCAATGGTACAAAAAGCATTACTATTCCGAAAGCAATCAAAATAAAAATGGATAATGAACAAATAATTGCTAATACAGGTTTAAACTTAAATCTTTTTTGAAAGAAATCTGAAATGGGTTGCGCCACAAAGCTTAATAAAATGGCTATAATGACATAAATAATTATTGATGAAATGGAAAATAATAAATAACCACATATTGCAATTCCTAATAGAATAAATATGGTTCTAAGTAGCGCGTTTGAAATTTCTTTAGATTGCGTCATCATTATTTTTTTCAAATATAAAAAATCCCGAATAGCTTTTCAACTATTCGGGACTAATTTATAGAATATATTTCTTAAATATTATCTAAAAGAAGCTCTAGAACCACCAACTGCAAAAATTGCTAACATTCTAGATTTTTGACCAGCTGAGAACATGTACATTCCTCTGTCATCAGTGTAGTCCATGTAGTTCATGTACATTTCTAATGGTGTACCAGAACAAGTACTTCTGTGTCCAACTGCTGGAACTCCATAGTTTGCAGTATTATGAACTGGAGTATCAGAAACTAAATCTGAACCACAAGTTGCATCACCCCAAATATGGCGTAAATTCATCCAGTGACCTACTTCGTGTGTAGCAGTTCTTCCTAAGTTAAACGGATACGTTGCTGTACCTGTATTTCCAAAATATTTAGAATCGATAACAACTCCATCTGTAGCAGAAGCTCCACCTGGGAATTGCGCATATCCTAAAATACCTCCACCAATTGTACAAACCCAAAGGTTTAATTTTGTAGTTGGAGTAACTGCAGCCATACCGCCGCTAGTTGTTTTTTTCATTGCATCGTTTGTTCCCCAAGATGTCTTAGTAGTAGATTTTCTAAGAACTTGGTCTAAAACGAAACGTATTCCAACGTTAGCTCTAACGCTGCTGTAAGGGTTGTTTGGGGTGTTGTAATCTGAATTTGCTGCATTAAAATCTTTATTTAATACATCAATTTGAGATTGAATTTGTGCTAAAGAAATGTTTTCAGCAGTAGTTCTGTATAAAACATTAACTACAACTGGTATTTCAAGAACACCATTTACGATTCTACCTTGAGCAATAGCTTCAGCAGATCTTAATTCAAACTCTTCCATTCGTCTAGCTAATGTAGGGTCTGCAGCAAGTTGATCTTTCAAATGTTGATCTGAATAACATCCTCTTCCAGCATTTTGAGCTAAATTTCCATCAGTAGTAGTGATAGAATCTTCTTGTTTGTTACAAGAAAAAAGCATACTTACAATAGCAAGCGATAAAACAATTTTTTTCATAAAATTTATTTTAATTGGTTAATTGGTTACAATATTAATTGTAAGAATTTTAATATCAAAGAAAAAGTGAAATTTTTCAACAAAATTCAATGATTTTGTTAAAAAATG
>CAMLRV010000118.1 GCA_946482495.1 uncultured Flavobacteriia bacterium | reverse complement strand
ATTAATAACAGTATAAATTCTGAGAATAAAATTAAAAATTTTTATAGCGATGATTTAAGAGATATAATTTTAGATGAGATAAGAACTTTTAGACAAAGTAAAGTTTTAAATAAAAAAATTTATAGAGCATTAGCTGATTGTGAAAGTTGTGATGTTCTAAAGAATGAAATTATTGAGGATTTCGTTGATAGAAGAGTAATTCGAGTTTTAGGAATTTATTTTGATAAAATCGAAAGTAAAAAATTCACTAGTTTTATCTCTGAAAAAGCTTTACGTTACGATTTAACAGTGCCATTTGCACGTTATGTAGTTCAACATCAAAATGAATTAGAGTTTCCGTTTAAACGTTATCAAATTCAACCAGTTTGGCGAGCAGATAGACCTCAAAAGGGGCGTTTTAGAGAGTTTTATCAATGTGATGCTGATGTAGTGGGAAGTAATTCGCTTTGGCAAGAAGTAGAATTTGTACAATTATACGATACGGTTTTTTCGAAATTAGGTTTAAATGGCGTAACAATTAAAATTAATAACCGTAAAGTTTTATCTGGAATTGCAGAAGTAATTGGTGCTTCAGATAAATTAATTGATTTTACGGTGGCGCTAGATAAATTAGATAAAATAGGGGAAGATGGTGTGAAAAAAGAAATGCTTGAAAAAGGTATTTCGGAATCTGCAATTGAAAAAGTACAACCCCTTTTTAACTTTACAGGAACTATCAACGAAAAAATTGAAAAGTTAGCTACTCTTTTAGCTTCTTCAGAAGAAGGAACAAAAGGTGTGGAAGAATTAAAATTCATTTGTAATGCTATAAACGAATTAGGTTTGCAATCAGCAAATTTAGATTTAGATGTAACCTTAGCTCGTGGTTTAAATTATTATACGGGCGCAATTTATGAAGTAACTGCACCAGCTGGAGTTTCTATGGGCTCAATAGGTGGCGGTGGTCGTTATGACGATTTAACTGGTATTTTCGGTTTGAAAAATATGAGTGGTGTTGGAATTTCTTTCGGGTTAGATAGAATTTATTTAGTGATGGAAGAATTAGGTTTGTTCCCGGAAACAGTAACTACAACATCAAAAGCGATGTTTATTAATTTCGGAGAAACAGAAGCCTTATATTCTTTAAAAACAATTTCGAAATTAAGACAAAACGGTATTCGCGTTGAAATGTATCCAGATGCAGCAAAAATGGGAAAACAATTTCAATTTGCTGAGAAAAAAGGAATTCCTTATGCTGTAATTGTTGGGGAAGAAGAAATGCAACAAAATCAATTCAAGCTTAAAGATTTAAACAATGGTGAACAAGTCACCGTTTCACTTGATGAATTAATTGAAAACTTAAAATAAATTATTACGCAGAGATACAAAGAGAAAAACATAGACTTACAAAACTTTTTAGTTGTAAATTTTGTGTTACTCTGAGAATTTTTGTTTAATTCTTTGTAACAAATATGAAAAAATACTTCCAAGAATTCAAATACAATTTCAATTTAGCTATGCCTGTAGTTTTAGGTATGGTTGGACATACTTTGGTGGCTGTCGTTGATAATATTTTTGTTGGAAAGTTAGGTACAACAGAATTAGCGGCTGTTTCCTTAGGAAATAGTTTTGTGTTTATTGGTATGTCCATTGGTATTGGTTTTTCAACAGCCATAACGCCAATTATTGCTGAATTTGATTCGAAAAAAGATAAAGAAGGAGGAAGAACAGCCTTTCAGAACGGACTAATTTTATGTACAATTTTAGGTTTTGCTTTATTCTTTATGTTATTACTTGCAAAGCCTTTACTCGGATTTATGAAACAAGATGAAGATGTAGTGGCTTTGGCCAGACCATTTTTAGATATTGTTGGTTTTTCTCTAGTACCATTAGTAGTTTTTCAAGCTTATAAGCAATTTGCGGATGGAATGAGTCAAACCAAATATTCAATGTATGCCACAGTAATTGGAAACATCATTAATATTGTTTTGAATTTAGTTTTGGTTTTTGGACTTTGGTTCTTTCCAAAATTAGGAATCGTTGGATCAGCTATTGGAACTTTAGTAGCCCGTATTTTTATGGTAATATATATGCATTATATTTTATCAAAAAATAAAAAATTCAAAACGTTTTTTGCTGATTTCGGTTGGCAATCGTTTCAAAAAAGTGTTTCGAGAAAAATTATTAAAATAGGAGTTCCATCTTCTATGCAAATGTTTTTCGAAGTGGCTTTATTTACTGGAGCTATTTGGTTGTGTGGAAGTATTGGAAAAATAAGTCAGGCCGCTAATCAAATTGCCTTAAGTTTAGCATCTCTAACTTTTATGTTTGCTATGGGATTGAGTGTAGCAGCAATGATACGTGTGGCTAATCATAAAGGCTTGGACGATTATAAAAAATTAAATACAGTCGCCCATTCTATTTTCTTGATGACCATTATGGTGGAAATTGTTTTCGCTCTGATATTCATGTTGTGTAATGATTTCTTTCCACAATTTTTTGTAAACAAAGAAATGGCTTTGAGTGCGAAAGATATTATTGAAGTGCTTTCCATTTCTTCAAAATTACTTATTGTAGCCGCCTTTTTTCAAATTTCAGATGGAATTCAGGTTGTAGTTTTAGGTGCTTTACGTGGGATGCAAGATGTTAAAATTCCTATGTATTTGACTTTTATTGCCTATTGGGTTGTTGGTTTTCCAATATCCATTTACTTAGGAAGATATACCTCATTAAAAGCAGAAGGTGTTTGGATTGGTTTATTATCAGGATTAACTGCCGCAGCTATTATGCTTTACCTACGATTCAGATTTCTATTGAAACATCATAGATAGTTGGAAGTTTGGAGGTAGAAGTTGGGAGTTGCAAGCTCGAAGATTTATACTATATTTGTTTAAACGAAATGATTCAATAAAATAAAATCGAAAATTTTCGATGAATTTGAAGAATAAACTATCAACAATAAACTACAAACATTTAATAATAATATGGAATTACCAAAATTTGTAATCGGAGATAATACTGATTTTCCAGACGATATTTTTATCATTCACTTAGAATTTCCAAGATTTTTAATCAATTTGAAAGACGATTCAGTGGAATTTTTGGAAGATATTGAGGAAGAAGATCAAACGGAGTTAGAAACTGAAATGGAATACTTAATTACTTTAGCTGGTGAATTCTATGATAGAGAAATGGAACGTTACGAAAATGCTTAAGCACATCTATATTTTAAAACAATCTATAAAAACTATAAAATCTATGAAAATTAAATTTTTTGCTCCTTTTTTAGCAGGGCTAGCACTTTTACTAACTTCTTGTAGTGGAAATAACAATAAGGAAATTTTAAAACTTACCAATGAAAAAACATTAGCAATTGTTAAATTAAACATTGATGATGTGATAAATAAACTTCCTAAAGAAGAAATTTTAGCCGACACTGTTAAGAAATTTTCAAATGCCGATAAAGAATTTAGATTGTTCGTTAGAGCAGATGAATTAGGAATTAATACAGACAAACCTTTTTATGTTACAACAGAATCTGAAAAAGATAAATACATTTCCTCTTGTATTTTTTGGTTGGATGATGAAGCTAAATTTTTAAAAAAATTCAAAGAAATTTATTCTAATGATTTTACTATTTATTATGATAAAAAATTGGTTTTAAACGAAAAAAAGGTAGTTGGAGCTTATAAAGATGGAATTTTTGTCTTATCAAATAAATCATATGATCCTTATACTTCTAGAAAAAAAGAATATGATTACTACTACGAAGAAGAATATGTTGAAGAAGATATGACAGTAAGTGAAGATTTCTATAAAAACTTTTTTACTAGAAAATCTTTAGAAGATGAAAATATTTTAGACAATATTGATGAAGCTTTAAAAGATGATGCAGACGCTAGCGTTTGGGTAAATATTCATGGAATTGTTTCTAATTTATCTAAAGGTTATATTGAAACTTTAGCAATTAATAAATTATTGATTGGCTCTGGTTTTGGATTAAATTTAACTTTTGATGATGGGAAAATTGAATGTAAAGGAGAATCTTTCTTTAATGAAGACATGAAAAAAATTGTTGAAAAATATTATGACAATAAAGACATCAACTACGACATTGTTAAAAATGTAGAATTAGACAATGCTCAGATATATGGTTTAGGATTTTTTAGCACAGATTTCGTGAAATATTTCATCAAAGAAGCTGGTTTTGAAGCTACTGCTAATAAGTTTTTAGAAACTAAAGATTTATCTGTGGAAGATATTTTATCTACATTTAACGGACAATATGCATTTGCAAATTATGGTGAAACTACTTCGCAAATGAAATTATATGATGGAAGCACATACGATTACAAACAACCTAATACTTTATTTGTTTTAGGTTTAAATGCTAAGAAATCTCAAAAAGTTATGAATTTATTCAATGATCCAATGCTGAAATTGGATGATAAATTATTCAAAAACGATAAGTATGTAGCATTTTCAAGTGATAATAAGAACTTTAATTTAATGAAGGCAAATAAAAATGCTAAAAACTCAAAATTAAATAAAGTTACTGGTGTAAATAGTTATATGTATGGTAATGGTACTGATTTTAATAAAAATGTAGTGCCTAACATGAAAAACAAGGTTAAAGAAATGGTTTCTACTTCTAAAATGGAAGATGGTAATGCTACTTCTGAAATTGTTATCACTTACGAAAAGAATGATAAAAACATCTTGCATTATATCGTAGGATATGAATAGTATTTCTATCAATAATGTAATTCCAAAATATTTTGTTCCCAAAACATTAGACGCAAACGAAACGATTTGGAAAAAAAATACCACTTTCAATAAAGGCGATAATTATGTAATTATCGCCCCATCTGGAAGTGGAAAATCTACTTTAGCTAACGCTGTTTTAGGAAATCATTTTGAATATGAAGGTCAAATTTTATATGACAATTTTGATTTAAAATCGATGTCAATTGAAGAAATAGTAAACTATAGAAGAAAAAATCTTCAATTGCTTTTTCAAGATATTAGATTAATTAACGATTTAACAATCAGAGAAAATATTTTATTGCGAGTTTTTAATAAAAAAGATGGTAAATTTGAAGCTAAGCTAAATGAATATGCACAGATTTTAGGAATTGAATCATTATTAGATAAGAAAGCAAAAAACTGTTCTTATGGAGAAAGACAACGTTCTGCAATTGTTAGAAGTTTAATTAATCCTGCAGAATTTTTAATTTATGACGAATGTTTCAGCCATTTAGATTTTCAAAATAAAGAAAAAGCATTTCATCTTATCAATCAAGTTGCAAAAGAAGTAGGAAGTGCTATAATTTTCTTCGAATTGAATGATTTTGCTTTTAGTCATAACTTTATTAAACTAAACTTGTAATGAAACATATTGTAAAATCTGCATTTTTGTATGTAGGACTGCTTTTGTCTTTCATTTTAGTCTTAAGTTGTGTACAGCTTTATAGTAATGCGAATGCTTTATTTGGTCAAAAAAGCTCCGATTCAAATTATTGGATTACGATGTCTAAAACCATTAATCCAGATAATATTGGAAGAAAAGAATTAATTGGTTTTAATAAAGCAGATATTTCCGAATTAAAAACTTGGAAAGAAGTTAAAGATATTTATCCAGTGGTATCCAATGATTTTAAAGTTTCTGCAGATGGTGGAAGTTTTATTCCATTTTATACCGACATGTATTTAGAAGCTGTAGATAATGATGCTATTGATATCAAAGATTTATCGGAATTTGTGGTGAAAGACAATACAATTCCAATTGTAATTTCAAGAGAATATTTGAATTTATATAATTATGGTTTCGCTTTAAATCAAGGCTTACCTCAAATTACGGAAGAGTTTGCGAAAAAAATTGAAGTCAATATCAATATTACTTTAAAGGATAAAAATTTAAAATATAAAGGAAGATTAATTGGATTGTCTGATAGAATTCATTCGGTTTTAGTACCTAAAAAATTCTTAGATTCTATTAACGCAACACAAGCTTATACGCAAACACATAAAGATGTAAATACTAGAGTTTTAGTAAAAGTTAATGATGCCTCAGATCAAGATTTAATTGCTAAAATGGCCAAAAAAGGTTATGAATCTAACCAGGAATCGTTACGTTCAGCTAAAATCAAAGGAAAATTATTCTTGGTGTTAAGAACTATTGCACTAATTGGAATTTTTATTTTCTTACTTTGTGTATTTATGATTGTAAATTCTATTAAAATGCAATTCTTAGAGAAACAGGAGGAAGTTTCGATAAAATATTCTTTAGGTTATTCTCCTAAAAAGATGGTAAGTTCCATAAGTAGATTCTTTAGTATTAATGTAGGGATAGTAATTCTAATCAGTTTAATTTTGATTTCAATCGCACAATATTTCTTTGCAACTTCAGAAATCTCAAATGGATTGTTATTTAAAAATATTGAATATTACTTATGGAGTTTTATCCTAATTATTCCTCTGATTTTATACTTAATAGTAAATAAATTAATTTATCACTGGTTACTAAAATCTTGGAAGTTTTAAAAAGTTTTAGAATAGTAGAATTAATAAAAAAATCCCTTTTCAATTATTGAAAAGGGATTTTTTTATTAATTAATCACTGCACTAATTTTTTCCCAAAGTGTTTCATCAAAATCGGATAAAGCAAAATTTGAACCATCAGCAGCATCGCCCATTCTAATAATAACTAATTTTTTGCTTGGTACAACATATATTTTTTGATCGTTTTTACCTAAAGCGCAATACATATCAGCAGGAGCAGTAGGAATTAAGGTTCCGTTTAGTTGTAACTGACTTTGAGGCATATGATACGATGTTTTTCCGTTTAGCCACCATAAATATCCATAGGCCAAATTTATAGGTTGTGATGTATTTGTTGCGTTATTTAAATAAGTAGAATTGATAATTTGTGTACCATTCCAGTTTCCATTTGCTAATGCCAACAAACCAAAACGTGCCATACTTCTTGGAGTACTCCAATAGACACTTAAATCACCATCTGGAACCCACGTTCCAGTC
>CAMLRV010000117.1 GCA_946482495.1 uncultured Flavobacteriia bacterium | reverse complement strand
GAGCAAAACTTATCCAAATTATTACAACAAATTAAGCAATTAAAACCTGCGTATCAAGAAGTTATTCAGCTGCGTTATTTCCAAGAAATGAGTTATCAAGATATGGCTGAACAATTAAATGAACCGTTGAATAATATCAAAATCAAATTACTTCGCGCTAAAAAATTACTAGCAGAAATTATTAGCGGAAAATAGATTTTCACTTCATAAAAATTTTCATTAGGTTTGGCAAAACTTTATAAAACCAATGGAAAACTTTTCTTTTTCTGAAAAACTAAAACATCTTTTTTCAATTCCTGTTGTCATTGCCGCTTTAGGTTATTTTGTTGATATTTACGATTTATTACTTTTCGGAATCGTTCGTGTTCCAAGTTTAAATTCATTAGGTTTAAACGCAGACGAAGTAGGAACAACAATCATTAACTGGCAAATGTCTGGTTTATTAATTGGAGGAATTTTATGGGGAATTTTAGGTGATAAAAAAGGGCGACTTTCCGTATTATTTGGTTCCATTTTAGTGTATTCGTTAGCCAATATTGCCTGCGGATTTTTACCTCAATTTCCTCAAGAAAATATTGTTGGCATTTATGCTGCTTTACGTTTCATTGCCGGAATTGGTTTGGCCGGTGAATTAGGAGCTGGAATTACTTTAGTTTCCGAATCCTTACCAAAAAGTTTACGTGCCATTGGAACTTCTATAGTAGCAGGATTTGGTTTATTAGGAGCCGTTGTAGCGCAATTAACCGTTCAGATGACTTCAGAATGGACCACTTCTTACTTTATTGGTGGCGCTTTAGGATTGGCTTTACTGATTTTAAGAGTTAGTGTTTCCGAATCAGGAATTTACAAAGACATCGAACATGATTCATCTGTAGAAAAAGGAAATTTTTTCATGCTTTTCAACTCAAAAGATAGATTTATAAAATATCTAAAATGTATTTTAATCGGTTTACCCACTTGGTATTGCATTGGAATTTTAGCTCTAATGGCAAATCAATTTGCGGAAGCGATGGGAATTGAAAACTTAGTTCCTGGAAAAGCGATTATGTGGGGTTACATCGGAATTTCAGCTGGAGATTTTGCCAGTGGATTTTTATCTCATTATTTGAAATCAAGAAAAAAAGCTATTTTTTACATGATACTTTTCACCATAATTGGTGTTGCTTTATTACTTTCAGGATTTGCAAAAACAGAAAACGCGTATTACTTTTTCTGCGCTTGGTTCGGATTAGGAACGGGCTATTGGGCAATGTTCGTAACAGTTGGAGCGGAACAATTCGGAACAAATATCCGAAGTACAGCAGCCACTACGATACCAAATATGGTACGTGGATTATTACCAGTGATGTTAATTGGATTTGACCTTTTCAAACCTACTTCTGGAGTAATAAATAGCGCCATTATTGTAGGTGTAATTGTATTTATCTTAGCTATTTACGCGACTTTAACCATTGCAGAAACTCATGATATCGACCTAGACTATACAGAATAATTCAATAAAATTATTCATTCATTGAATTTTTGGCACGATTTTTTATTAAGGTTTATATTATACGCAAATAGCAACCTTAAAAACTATATATTATGTCAAACTTCAACGTACAAAACGAAAAATGGCTTGAAATTGCCTTCGAAGACAGAAACAAAGCCTATGGCGCTTATCAATTAAGAAAAGAAAGCGACGCTACAACTATCAAAGCCATGCTAATTACTTTTGGGGCTCTTGCAGCTGGAATCGGATTATTTTCATTTACGACTCCAGACGCTGAACCAATAATTAAAGATGAGCCTAAATTACCACCAATAGTAACTATTGTAGAATTAACTCCTATTAAACCTGTCGAAGAGCCAAAGCCAGTTATTAAAAAAGGAACTGATAATCCAAGACAAAATTTAACGCCAAATAATGTGGCGCCAACAGTGGTTGACAAACCAACAGTTAAACCTGCTGAACAACCAAAAAATCCAGATAATTCAACTCCTTATAATCCAAATGGAACTGAAAATGGAAATCCTGGACCAACGGGCGACCCAAAAGGAACTGACACAAAACCCACTACACCAACAACTGGTACTGGAACAAAACCAGATGATAGCCCATACAAAGGCGTACTTGGTGTAGAAGCAAATTTCCCTGGAGGGATAGATAAGTTCAGATCATTTATTGCTGAAAATTACAAAATTCCAACTTCATTTAACAAAGATGTTTTAGATATTGTTTTGGTTTTTGTAATTGAAAAAGATGGTTCTATGACAGATATCAGAATGATTAGCAAAGGCGATAAAGCCTTAGAAAATGAAGCTATTCGAGTATTGAAATCAATGAAGAAAAAATGGACACCTGGAAAAGTAAATGGTGAAATTGTTAGAAGCGAAAAAAGACTTCCATTACGAATTCTTTTAACGGAAATAGAAGAATAATAGTACAACTCAATCTTAATTTTAGAATCCACAAAATACATTTTATTTTGTGGATTTTTTATGAAATCACAACAAAAAAACTTTGCGTGAGCAAAAAACAATTAAGTATAAGTGATTGATATGTTACCATAAAAAAATATAATCCAAACATATGATTTTATTGATTTTGTGTTTCGTATATTTGCATCAGATTTATTTAGAATAAAATATGGCTACAGATAGCGTTTTTCCACCGACTCCGAAACCAAAATGGTTACGTGTAAAATTACCTGTTGGACAAAAATACACTGAACTTAGAGGTTTGGTAGATAAATATAATTTAAATACCATTTGTGCTTCTGGTAGTTGTCCGAATATGGGCGAATGTTGGGGCGAAGGAACTGCAACCTTTATGATTTTAGGAAACATTTGCACCCGTTCATGTGGATTTTGTGGTGTAAAAACAGGACGTCCTGAAAATGTGGATTGGGAAGAACCAGAAAAAGTAGCGCGTTCTATCAAAATCATGAATATCAAACATGCTGTTATTACAAGTGTGGATAGAGACGACTTAAAAGATATGGGAACGATTATTTGGGCAGAAACTGTGAAAGCTATCCGAAGAATGAACCCTAAAACAACTTTAGAAACGTTAATTCCAGATTTTCAAGGAAGTGAAAAACACTTAGATAAAATTATCGAAGTGGCTCCTGAAGTAGTTTCTCACAATATTGAAACCGTTAGAAGATTAACTCGTGAAGTTAGAATTCAAGCGAAATACGACAGAAGTTTAGCCGCTTTAAAATACTTAAAAGAACAAGGTTTAAACCGTACCAAATCAGGAATTATGTTAGGTTTAGGTGAAACAGAAGAAGAAGTAATTCAAACTTTACACGATTTAAAAGACGCAAAAGTTGATGTAGTTACAATTGGTCAATATTTACAACCAAGTAAAAAACATTTACCAGTTAAAGAATTCATCACACCTGAACAATTTGAAAAATACGAAAAAATCGGAAAAGAATTAGGTTTCATTCATGTGGAAAGTGGTCCACTTGTTCGTTCTTCTTACCATGCAGAAAAACACATTCATTAATATTTAGAAGTTAGTGATTTTAGAAAAAAGAATTCGCACTAACAGAACACCAATATGAAAGAAGCAATTGAAACTAAGTTTTTAAATGAAAAACAAAAACTAGAAATAGTTAAATTGTGGAATGAAGAATATCCAATTCAACTAAATTATAAAAAAGTTGAAGATTTTGATTCTTATTTAGAGAATTTGAATAATTGCTTTCATTATCTAATATCAGACTCTGGAAATACAGTAAAAGCTTGGGCTTTTAAATTTGAAAGAGAAAACAAAAAATGGTTTGCTATTATAATTTCCAAAGAGTTTCAAAATCAAGGAATAGGAAAAAAAATTCTTGAAAAAATAAAATTCAACGAAACAGAATTATTTGGTTGGGTTATAGATCATTCAAATGATGCTAAAAAAAATGGCGAAAAATACATTTCTCCTTTAGATTTTTATAAAAAATGTAATTTTACAATTACGACTGAAAAATTACAATCGAATTTAATATCTGCAATACAAATTAAATGGAAAAAACAAGAATTGCAATAAATGGTTTTGGAAGAATTGGAAGAAACTTATTCCGATTATTACTCAATCATCCAAACATTGAAGTTGTTGCTATAAATGATATTGCTGACATAAAAACCATGAGTCATTTAGTAAAGTATGACAGTATTCATGGTGTTTTAAATCGCACTGTTTCTGTTGAGAGCGAGACGTTAATAGTTGACGATATAAAATTTCAATTTTTTCACGAAAGTGATATTTCTAAATTACCTTGGAAAGCATTAGTTATTGACTTTGTGATTGAAGCTACAGGAAAATTCAAAACTACTGAAACGGCACAATTACATCTTACGGCTGGAGCCAAAAAAGTTATTTTATCTGCTCCACCAGAAGATGACAAAATCAAAACCGTAGTTTTAGGTGTAAACGAACATATTTTAGATGGTTCCGAAAACATTATTTCCAATGCAAGTTGTACTACAAATAATGCGGCGCCAATGCTAAAAATAATTCAAGAATTATGTGGTATTGAACAAGCCTATATTACAACGGTTCACTCCTACACTACCGATCAAAGTTTACACGATCAACCTCATAAAGATTTAAGACGCGCTCGTGGTGCTTCGCAATCTATCATTCCAACTACAACAGGAGCGGCAAAAGCCATTACTAAAATTTTTCCCGAATTAGATGGTAAAATTGGAGGTTGTGGAATTCGCGTGCCTGTACCAGATGGTTCACTAACTGATATTACGTTTAATGTAAAACGAAAAGTTTCTATTGAAGAAATTAATTTAGCTTTTAAAAAAGCTTCAGAGCACGAATTAAAAAACATTCTGGCTTACACAGAAGACCCAATCGTTTCTGTTGATGTAATTGGAAATACAAATTCTTGTTTATTCGATGCGCAATTAACTTCTGTAATAGATAAAATGGTAAAAATTGTAGGCTGGTACGATAATGAAATAGGTTATTCGTCTCGCCTTAAAGACTTAATACTTTTTTTATCGAAAAAAAATCATTAATTTTAGCCAAAATAATTAAAAGTTTTGAATAAAAATAATGAAAAAACTACTATTCTTACTTTCATTTTTCACACTATTCACTTTTTCTCAAAGTAAGAATAATAAACTTGACAGCATTAATTATTTTTTAGAACTAGCTAATTATTCTTTTGAAGAAAAATACAATCCTAAAGACGCTATAAAATATATTCAAAAAGCAATTCAATATTCAAAAGCGTCTAAAAACAATGAAAAACTTTATGATTGCTATTATTTTTTAGGTAGTTTATATCTTGAAAATAATAACTTTAATGATGCGATAATCAACTTTATCAAATGTTCTAATTATTACGAAATAAATAAAATTACTTCTTCAAAAGTTGCTAAAACCAACTATGCGTTAGGGACTTTATATTTAGAAAAGAGAAATTTCACTATTGCCAAAATGTATTTTGACAAAGCGTATTCCATTTATAATGAGATAAATTCAAGTGATGCTTTTCCATTATTAGAACTTCAAAAAGCTTTAACACTAAAAGCAAATAATAAATTAGATGACGCCATCATCATTTTTAAGAAAATTGCAAACACGAATGGCGATAACGAATCAACTAAAATCGAGGCTGTTTATCAATTAAGCAAAATTTACTATCAACAGGAAGAATACCAAAAAGCACTAGACTATTCTAAAAAAGCATTAGGTTTAGTTGAAAAGAATTCGGTTGGTATTTCAAGAAAAAAGATTCTTAACAACTTAATTATAATTAGCGAAAAGTTAGAAGATTACAAATTATCTAATACGTATTTAAAGGAATATTTAACTCTAAATGAAATTAAAAACAATTCCGATGAGACCGATACAGAATTACTTATTGATAAAAAAGAACACGACAATCAGTTAGAAATTGTTGAAAAATTGGAAAAAGAAAAAAGCGACCAATTAAAATCAATTCGTTTCTCAAGATTAATCAGTATCATGAGTATTGTATTAATTGCAATTTTATCACTATTGAGTTTTTCTTTATACAAAAACAACAAAATTAGAACTTTCACTTACAAACTTTTACAAGAAAAAAACAAAGAATTAACCGAACAAAAAGAAAAAGCAGAATTTGCCTCTAAAGCAAGATCTGAATTCTTATCTACTGTGAGTCACGAATTAAGAACTCCACTTAATGCCATTAATGGAATTACCTATTTATTGCTCCAAGAAAAACCAAAAGCCAGTCAGTTGAATTACTTAAAATCTTTAGAGTTTTCTGGTAATTATCTTTTGAGTTTCATCAATGACATTTTAGAAATCAACCGTTTAGAATCGAGCAATATTCATGTTGAAAAAATCAAATTCAATTTAATTGAGTTGGTCAACAACATCAACCAGTCGTTTAGTGGATTTATCAGTCAGAACAACATTAATTTCAAATTGGATTTAGACATCAAAGGCTACGAAAATCTAATTGGTGACCCTACAAAACTGTCTCAAATTCTAATCAATTTAATTAACAATTCTATTAAATTTAGTAAAAATGGAAATGTTAGTTTAACTATTAAAACCAAAGAAGACAAAGGTGACAAAGCGACTTTGCACTTTATTATAGAAGACAATGGAATTGGAATTCCGGAAGATAAAATTCAAAACATCTTTGATAGTTTTTCGCAAGGTTCCGTTGAAATTAATAGAACTTACGGAGGAACTGGTTTAGGACTTTCAATTGTTAAAAAAATCATCGAATTACTTGGTAGTCAAATACATTTAGAAAGTAAAGTAAATGTTGGAACCAAGTTTTATTTCGATTTAGAATTTGAAAAATCCGACTTAAAAACGATTTCAAGCATTGAAACTAATCCAGATGTTTCACATGAAAACTTAAAAAACAAATCTGTTTTATTGGTAGAAGACAACAAAATCAACCAAATGATTACCAAAAAAATGGTTGAAAACAAAGGCATGATTTGTACAATTATTGACAATGGTGAAGATTCCATTATTGCTATGCAACAACATAAGTTTGATATCGTTTTAATGGATGTTCATTTACCAGGAATCAATGGAACGGAAGCTACTGCAGAAATTAGAAAATTTGATAAAGACACACCAATTATAGCTTTAACAGCTATTTCTTTAAAC
>CAMLRV010000116.1 GCA_946482495.1 uncultured Flavobacteriia bacterium | reverse complement strand
GATCAACGAATACGAACCCACTCCAAGAAGTTTTTATGGTGGTGCAATTGGTTTCATGGACTTTAATGGAAATTTTAATCATGCCATTATGATTCGATCTTTTTTAAGTAAAAATCATAAATTATACTTTCAAGCTGGAGCAGGAATTGTAGAAAGTTCTTCAGAAGAAAGCGAAAAGCAAGAAGTGTACAACAAATTGAATGCTTTACAAAAAGCGTTAGATTTAGCAGAAAATATTTAAATGAGTTTCAATAACCTGAAACATGACCCGAGGCGTAGCCGAATTGTATGGAGCGCAGCGGAATAAAACTTAAAACAAAAAAAATGAAAATAGCAGTTATAGATAATTACGATAGTTTTACCTACAATTTAGTTCACTATTTAGACGATTTAGGGGCAGAGGTTACTGTTTTTAGAAACGATGAATTTGAATTAAATGAATTAGAATCTTTTGATAAAATACTTTTATCTCCAGGGCCAGGAATTCCAGATGAAGCAGGTTTATTAAAAGATGTCATTAAAACCTATGCTAAATCGAAAAGTATTTTCGGAGTTTGTTTAGGTCTACAAGCTATTGGTGAAGTTTTTGGAGGCACACTTACCAATTTAGAAAAAGTTTATCACGGCGTAGCTACTAAAGTTTTTAAAACAGAAGACGATTTCATTTTCAATAATTTACCAAACGAAATGGAAGTAGGACGTTATCATTCTTGGGTGATTTCCAACGAGAATTTTCCTCAAAACTTAATCATCACTTCAACCGATGAAAACGGACAAATAATGTCATTAAAACATAGTGCTTACGATATTCGTGGTGTGCAATATCATCCTGAAAGTGTACTCACACCATACGGGAAGAAAATCCTAGAAAATTGGCTTAGCCACTAGCAATCAACTACATATCCGCTAATTAAGTTGCTTTACTGATTCAAAATCAGTGAAGTTCAGCCCAACTTATGTCTAATTTTAAAAATTAATATTATGAAAAATATCATCAACAGATTAATCAATCACGAAATTCTTTCTAAACAGGAAGCCAAATCCACTTTAATAGAAATCTCCAACGGAAATTGTAATTCGCATCAAATAGCAGCTTTTTTAACTGTTTTTATGATGCGAAATATCACAATCGAAGAATTAGCGGGTTTCCGTGAAGCTTTGTTAGAACTATGCATTCCAATCGATTTTTCAGCTTACAACACTATCGATTTATGTGGAACAGGTGGTGATGGAAAAGATACTTTTAATATTTCAACGCTTTCATCTTTTATAGTAGCTGGTGCTGGTTATAAAGTCGCTAAACATGGGAATTATGGTGTTTCATCCATTTCTGGATCAAGTAATGTTATGGAACAAATGGGAGTAAAGTTTTCTAATAATCAAGATTTTCTAACACAATGTATTGAAGAAGCTAATATTGCAATTCTACATGCGCCGTTATTTCATCCTGCTATGAAAAATGTAGGTCCAATCAGGAAAGATTTAGGTGTAAAAACGTTCTTTAATATGCTCGGACCAATGGTAAATCCGTCTTTTCCAAAGTTTCAAATGGTGGGTGTTTTTAGTTTAGAATTGGCTCGAATGTATGCGTATTTGTATCAAAAAACAGAAACTAAATATGCTATTCTTCACGGATTAGAAGGGTTTGATGAAGTTTCACTTACCGATAATGTTAAAATAATTACTAACTCAACAGAAACAATTAATTCACCAGCTGATTTTAATTTTAAAAGCATTCAACTTTCAGAAATTAAAGGTGGAAATACCGTTGAAGATTCAGCCAAAATTTTTCATAAAATACTCACTGGTGAGGGCTCAGATGCTCAAAACAATGTAGTTTTAGTCAATTCCGCTTTAGCAATTCAAACGATTTCAGAATTGAGCTACACCGATGCATTGGATAAAGCAAAAGAAAGTTTATATAGTAAAAACGCACTTCAAAAATTAAACACACTTATACAATTAAGCAAATAATGGATATTTTAGAAAAAATCATAGCAGACAAAAGGCGAGAAGTGGAATTAAAAAAATCCGTTATTCCAGTTACACAATTAGAGAATTCGATTTTATTCAATTCTAGAACTCATTCTTTGAGCAAATTATTGCAAAATTCATCCTCTGGAATTATTGCCGAACACAAACGAAAATCACCATCAAAAGCAATCATAAATTCATCATTTACTGTAGAAGAAGTTGTGAAAGGTTACCAAAATGCTGGAGTTTGTGGAATTTCGGTTTTAACAGACATGAAATATTTTGGCGGAAGTTTAGAAGATTTTCTATTAGCTAGAGCATCCGTTTCGATTCCGTTATTACGAAAAGAATTTATTATTGACGAATACCAATTATTGGAAGCAAAAGCGAATGGTGCAGACGTAATTCTATTAATTGCAGCGGTTTTAACTCGACAAGAAATTAAGCATTTATCTGAATTTGCACAATCTTTAGGATTAGAAGTTTTGTTAGAAGTTCATAACGATGAAGAATTACAAAAAGCGATTATGCCAAGTTTGAATATGATTGGCGTAAACAATAGAAATTTAAAAACTTTTGAAGTGAATTTAAACTACAGTAAAGTGTTAGTAAATTTAATTCCGAACGAATTTGTTAAAATATCTGAAAGTGGTATTTCTACTATTTCAGATATAAAAGAATTGCAACATTATGGTTTTCAAGGCTTTTTAATTGGAGAAAACTTTATAAAAACGGATGATCCAGGTTTAAGCGCAAGTGAATTTATAAAGCAATTACAATAATTATGGCAACTATTAAACTCAAAATATGCGGTATGAAGTTCCCAGAAAACATTAGGGAAATTGAAAAATTAGAACCAGATTACTTAGGCTTTATTTTCTATGAAAATTCGGTAAGAAATTATACAGAAAGCACTATAATTTCTATCCCAAATTCGATTAAAAAAGTTGGTGTTTTTGTAAATGAAAGGCGAGAAAAAATTATTAGAACAATTCAGAAATATAACTTAGATATCATTCAATTACACGGAAATGAAACTGAAAGTTATTGTTTAGAATTAAAAAGTCAAATATTTAAAAATCAATTAGATACAAAAATTATAAAATCATTTTCAGTTGATGATTATTTTGTATTTCAATCACTAAATGAATATCAAATTGTGGACTATTTTTTATTTGATACAAAAGGAAAATTACCAGGTGGAAATGGCACTAAATTCAATTGGAAGATTTTAGAAAAATACCATTTGGAAAAACCTTATTTTTTGAGCGGAGGAATAAGTTTAGAAGATATAATATCCATTCATGAATTTTTAAAAACTCCTGCTTCAAAACATTGTTTAGGAGTCGATGTTAATAGTCGATTTGAATTTGGAGCAGGATTTAAAAACAAAGTAAAATTACAAAAATTTAAAACACAATTATATGAGTCAGTTTAAGGTTTCAGAAAAAGGATTTTATGGAAAATTTGGCGGTGCATTTATTCCAGAAATGTTGTATCCAAATGTGGAAGAATTACGCACTCAATATCTTACCATCATAGCAGAGCAAAGCTTTCAGGAAGAATATTTGAATTTATTAGAACAATATGTAGGTAGACCAACACCTTTATATTTTGCTAAACGATTATCGGAAAAATACAAAACTAAAATCTATTTAAAAAGAGAAGATTTATGTCATACAGGCGCTCATAAAGTCAATAATACCATTGGACAAATTTTGTTTGCCAAACGTTTAGGAAAAACACGAATTATCGCAGAAACAGGAGCAGGGCAACATGGTGTGGCAACTGCAACCGTTTGTGCCTTGATGGGTTTACAATGTATTGTGTATATGGGCGAAATCGACATTGAGCGTCAAGCGCCTAATGTAGCTCGAATGAAAATGTTAGGAGCAGAAGTTCGTGCGGCAACATCAGGATCAAAAACTTTGAAAGACGCCACAAACGAAGCCATTCGCGATTGGATTAATAACCCAATTGATACATTTTACATTATTGGTTCTGTGGTTGGTCCACATCCTTATCCTGATATGGTAGCGAAATTTCAAAGTATTATTTCTAAAGAAATTAAATCGCAATTGAAAACTCATGAAGGAACTGAATTTCCAAATTATGTGATTGCTTGTGTTGGCGGTGGAAGTAATGCTGCTGGAGCATTTTACGAATTTTTAGATGATGAAAAAGTTGGATTAATTGCAGTTGAAGCTGCAGGGCATGGTGTAGATTCTGGTGAAAGTGCTGCAACATCTGTTTTAGGAAAAATCGGAATTATACATGGAAGTAAAACGCTGTTAATGCAAACGGAAGACGGACAAATTACAGAACCGTATTCTATTTCTGCGGGATTGGATTATCCTGGAGTTGGACCGCTTCATGCACATTTGAATGATATTGGTCGCGCCGAATTTATGGCAATTACTGATGATGAAGCTATGTCTGCAGGATTAGAAATTTGTAAACTAGAAGGAATAATTCCAGCAATTGAAACAGCGCATGCTTTTGCGGTTTTAGATAAAAAACAATTCAAACCAACTGATATTGTGGTGATTAATTTATCGGGTCGTGGTGATAAAGATTTGAATACGTATATCAATTATTTTAAATTTTAATATAACCGCAAGGCACGCAAAGTGAGTCACAAAGCTCGCTAAGATTTATAAAACTTTCATTTATCCTTGCGAACCTTGCGCAAAACTTAGCGTCTTTGCGTTTAAAAAATAAAAACATGAACAGAATACAACAAAAATTACAAGAAAATAAAAAGCTGCTATCTATTTATTTTACAGCAGGATTTCCAAATGTAAATGACACCATTTCTATCATTAAAGAATTAGAAAAAAATGGTGTAGATATGATAGAAATTGGTTTACCTTTTTCTGATCCATTAGCAGACGGACCAACCATTCAAGAAAGCTCAACACAGGCTATTTCAAATGGAATGACGACAAAATTACTTTTCGAACAATTAAAAAATATTCGGAAAACTGTTCAAATTCCATTGTTAATTATGGGTTATTTTAATCCGATTATGCAATTTGGTGTAGAAAATTTCTGCAAAAAATGCCAAGAAATTGGTATTGATGGTTTAATTATTCCAGATTTGCCTTTGGAAGAATATCTTTTAGAATATCAAGAAATCTTTGAAAAACACGATCTAAAAAACATATTTCTAATCACACCGCAAACTTCAAACGAGCGTATTTTACAAATTGATTCAATTTCTGATAGTTTTATTTATATGGTAAGTACAGCCTCAATTACAGGTAATCAGGCTGGTTTTGGTATAGAACAGCTTGATTATTTTGAACGAATTTCAAATATTAATCTAACAAATCAGCAAATCATTGGATTCGGAATACACAACAAAGAAACATTTCAACAAGCCACACATCTTCAAAAAGGAGCAATCATTGGTAGTAACTTTATTAAATTTTTAAGCAATAATCCGATTGATAAAATAGAAGAGTTCTTTTATAAATTTAAATAGCATCATTAAAACACTAATAAAACCGAGCATTGTTCGGTTTTTTTTTATTGTCTAAACTGAAAACTCATGCGTTAAAATAGTGTTAAATAAAAATTAAACAATTGTTTAAATTAAACGATTGTTTAATTTTGTCCAGAATTTAAAAGATAAAATTATCATGGACTATAATTCTAAACAAATTGAGATCATACATATAACCGAAAAACTTTTCGCTGAAAAAGGTTTTGATGGCACTTCAATTAGAGATATCGCCAAAGCTGCTGATATCAATGTAGCGATGGTTTCTTACTATTTTGGTTCTAAAGAAAAACTACTAGATGCAATTATCATTCATCGTGTTGCTGGATTTGGGATGATTTTAGAAAATCTGCAATTAGAAACTATTTCCCCAGAAGAAAAAATTAGAAAATTTGTGTCTTTATATATCAATAAGCTCAACGAAAATAAAGAGGTGTACCAAATTATTCACTTTGAAATCGTAAATCAAAAAAGAGCTTGTGATTTATCGTCATTTTCAGAAATTAAAAAGAAAAACTTATCTCTTCTTGAAAACATAATAGCGGAAGGTCAAAAAGCAAATGTTTTTAAATCAAATTGTAATTCACTTATGATTCCTGCTATTGTAATTGGAACGTTTTCTCAAATTTACAATAACAAGAAATTCTATATCGAAATGATGAATTTAAAAAACGAAAATGAATTTGAAAATTATATTCTAAATGATTTCAAAGAAGAAATAACAAATGTTGTATTAGGAATGTTAATCAAGTAAAAATGAAAATCAGTAAAATTATAATTATCGCCTTGTTTTCTATTGGATTTGCCCAAGCGCAAGAAAACAAAACGCTTTCACTTAAGGAAGCCATCAATTTAGGAATAACACAAAGTCAACAAGCCATTTTAGCCGATACAAAAGTTAAAACATCAGAATGGGAAGTAAAAACGGTAAAAAATAATCAATTGCCAAGCGCTTCAGTTTCTGGGCAATTTTTCAAACTTACTAAAGCAGATGTAAAAGGAAATTTAATTCCAGAATCGGGTGGTGGTGTAGATATAAATCAGTTAATAATTGGTCAAGCGAACGTTACTGTGCCGGTTTTTAATGGATTTAAAATTCAAAATAGCATAAAAGCTTCTCAAAATTTGAATTTAGCAGAAGTAAGTAACTCACAACATACGAAAGAACAAATCGCTTTATATGTTACACAATTGTATTTCGGATTATATAAAACACAGCAAATGATTGTGTTAACGGAAGATAATTTGAAAAGTGCACACCAACGTGTAGTTGATTTTCAAGCTTTAGAAGATAACGGATTGTTGGCGCATAACGATTTATTAAAAGCACAATTACAAGAATCGAATATCGAATTATCATTAGAAACTATTAAGAAAAACAATTCTGTTTTAAACTTTCAATTAGTGAATTTTTTGCAATTACCTGAAGGAACAAAAATCAAAATTTCGGAAGATGATTTTAAATCCTTGAAAATATCTTCAGATAATTCAATTCAAAGAAAAGATTTAGAAGCTTTATCGCATCAAGAACAAGCCGCAAAAAACAATATAAAAATTGCTAATGGAAATTATTACCCATCGTTTAATTTAATTGGTGGTTACATTGCTTTGGATGTGAAAAATGCTTTAACGGTAACGAATGCGATGAATTTTGGAGCGGGAGTTTCTTATGATTTGTCT
>CAMLRV010000115.1 GCA_946482495.1 uncultured Flavobacteriia bacterium | reverse complement strand
TCAGTAATAATAGTGTCTTCAACCGTTGGTGTATCGTCTAGTACTTGATTGGCAATACTATCTTCTTCGTCGGTAATTTCAAGAAATAGCGTCGATTTTTTCTTGCGAAGCAAATCAATATGAACATTTTTGGCAATCGTAATTAACCAAGTATTGAAACCAAATTCGGGATTGTAAGTACTAATTTTATCAAAGGCTTTCGCGAAAGTTTCGATAACAATATCGTCGGTATCGGTTTCGTTTTCCGTACGTTTTAGCATATAGCCGTACACTTCATTCCAATAAAAATCGAGAAGAAAAGTAAAAGCAACCTGATCACCTTGTTTTGCTTTTTGAATGTATTTTAATATTTTTTCTTGTTTTACTTCCAATGCACTGGTTTAAAAATCAGATTGGTAAATGCCACTCTAATTTGTGTGATTATTAAAATAATTTCAAAAATTGGATACCAAACAATAATGTCTTTTTCATTCAATTTTGAAGCTCCATAACCAATAACAATCCAGTTAAAAATGTATCGGAAAGCTAAAACACTCGCTACAATAATCCAATTATATTGGAAAGATAACAAAATTATTGCCAAAGTAATACAAAGTACTTGTGAAATAAAAAATAAAGCTAATTGAAACTTGTCAAAACCTTTATAAAGTTTGGCAGTAGAAACGTGTCTTCTTTTCTGATTGAACCATTCTTTATAGCTAGTTTTAGGTTTAGAATACGTGAAACCATCAGGATTATAACAAATGGTTGTGTTTGATTTATTTGCGGCTTCGTTAATGAATAAATCATCATCACCAGAACGTACTCGAATGTGATTAATGAAACCATTTACTCCAAAAAACTCCGATTTTTTATAGGCTAAATTTCTTCCTACACCCATATAAGGTTTGCCAATTTTTGCCCAAGAAAAATATTGAATAGCTGTTAAAACTGTTTCGTAACGAATAATTTTATTTAGTAAAGAACCTTTAATTTTATCGTAAGCACCATATCCTAAAACAATGGTCTTTTTAAATGAAAAATGCGAAGTCATTTCCGTAATCCAGTTTTCCGAATTTGGATAACAATCTGCATCTGTAAATAATAAATATTCGTTTTTAGAAGCTTTAATTCCAAGTGTTAGTGCAAATTTTTTGTTTCCCCAAAACGCTTCGTTGTTTTTAACTTTAACCAATTTAATAAACGAATATTGTTTTTCATATTCTTCTAATAAATCTAAGGTTTCATCGCTAGAAGCATCATCAATTAAGACCAATTCGTAGTTTGGATAATTTTGAGAAACTAAAATAGGAAGATGTTTCAATAAATTTTCATGTTCATTTTTAGCACAAACAATTACTGAAACTGGAATGTTCTTTGGAGTGTCTTTCTTTGGTTTAACAAACGAAAAACGACTAAAAACAATCGATTGGTAAATGAATTGAATGGCGAAAAAAACTAAAAATGTAATAAAAAGTATAAGTAAAATTGTTTCCATGTTCCTTTTAAAAGTTGTGCAAAGGTAACCTTTTTTGTTTAAAGTTTAAAGTTTCAGGTTCTTGGGTTAAAGGTTTGGTGAAATCGTAATTCCAACCTCGTAAATCGTAAATTATTAAAGTTTTTTCATTTCGTTTGCAATATTTTTCGAGCCTTCATTATCTATATTTTCCAAATGTGAAATGATACTTTTTTTATTGTTCTCACTTTTGTTTTGAGACAATTTTTTGACAGCTTCTATATTTTCAACTATAATGTTAAATGCTACTATTCCATTAGCTTGACGCATGGTTTTCTCTGAAAGTGTTTTCGTTGAAATTGGATTTTCACTATTTTTTTCATACTTATTTGTCAGATTTTCTAAATGTAGTAATTTTTGTTCTTCGTTTAGAATTTCAATTTTTCCTTCTACATGAACTGCTAAATAATTCCAAGTTGGTACTTCTTCATAATCGTACCAAGAAGATGAAATATAAGAATGTGCGCCTGAAAAAATGGCTAACACCTTTCCGTTTTCTGCAAAATTTTCACTTTGTGGATTTAATTTAGAAATATGTCCTGATAAAATAAGTTGGTCATTAGTACTTTCTTCAATAAACAAAGGGATATGCGTAGCATTTATTTTACCGTTGGATTGATTGACGAGAATGGCAAAGCTGTTTTCTTCTATAAAATGTAAAATTTCACTTCGATTTTCGTTTCTATAAATATCTGGTATATACATTTTATTTCTTAATTAAATTTTTAACAACACTTCGTAAATCCCAAGTCGTAAATCGCAAGTCGTAAATCGTAATTTAAATCACATTCACTTCAGCTTCAATGCTAATTCCGAATTTATCTTTAACTGTTTGTTGAACATTTTGAGCCACTGCCCAAATTTCGCTTCCTGTCGCATTTCCATAATTGACTAAAACCAAAGCTTGTTTCGTGTGGATTCCAGCATCGCCAAAGCGTTTTCCTTTAAAGCCAGCTTGTTCAATTAACCAACCAGCCGGAACTTTTACCATTGTTTCAGAAACTGGATAATGTGGAATTTCAGGGTAATTAGCTTTTGCTTTTTCGTAAATTTCTATCGGAACAATTGGGTTTTTAAAGAAACTTCCGCTATTTCCTAATTCTTTAGGGTTAGGTAATTTGCTTTCGCGAATGGCAATTACGGCTTTACTTACATCTTGAATTGTAGGGTTTTCGATACCCATATTTTCTAATTCTGTGTCAATTGCACCGTAAGAAGTATTTAGTTTGTGATTGTTTTTCGTTAGTTTGAAAACCACTGATAAAATCACGTATTGGTTTTTCAATTCGCCTTTAAATACACTTTCTCTATATCCAAATTGACAAGCATTTTTGTCGAAAGTTGTAATTTCTTGTGTGTCAATTTTCATCGCATCACATGAAACAAATGTGTCTTTAATTTCCACACCATATGCACCAATATTTTGAATTGGTGTAGCACCAACATTTCCTGGGATTAAAGATAAATTTTCTATTCCTCCATAATTGTGTTGAATACAATATTGAACAAATTCGTGCCAAACTTCTCCAGCATTTCCTTTTACCCAAACATGATTATCGTCTTCTTTAATAATCTCAATGCCTTTGTTGTTAATGTATAATACCAAAGCATCAATGTTTTGAGTCAAAAGCATGTTACTTCCACCACCTAAAATAAAAAGCTTCTTATTCTGATTATCCTGTAAAACTTCTGCTAATTGTTCAGGAGAATTCACTTCGCAAAATTCAGAGGCAAAAGCTTCAATTCCGAATGTATTGTATTTTTTTAATGATTGTTGTTGGGTGATTTCCATTGTTTAATTTTTATTGTTTTCGAAACTGAAAACTCTTTACTTGGCTCTTTTACTTTATGCTTATAACGCTTTTCTTAAATCTTCTTCGCTAACGAATTCGTTTTTAAAGAACGTTTGTTTTCCGTTTTTGATTACCATAATAACAGGTAAACCTTCATAGCCTAAAGCGTTAAATATCGATTTGTTTTTATCAAAATCAATTCTGTGAATGATAACTTTATCTGCCATTTCTTTGCTTAGTTTGTCTAAGTAAGGTGCCATTTTTTTACAAGGTCCACACCATTCTGCGTAAAAATCAATTACAACTGTTTTGTCTGAAACTAATAATTTGTTGTACTCTTCTTGTGTCATACCTGTCCAAACGGTGTCTGTTTTTGGATTTGCTTTTTCCCAAGCCATATACCCGCCGTCTAATTCGATAATGTTTTTAAAGCCTAATTCTACTAAATGATTTGCTGCTCTTTTACTTCTTCCACCACTTAAACAATATACAAAAACTGGTTTTGTTTTGTCTAAATTTGCCACTTGAGCATCGAAAGAATCTCCATTCCAATCCACATTTTTGGCATCTGCAATTTTTCCATTGGCATATTCTCCTGGAGTTCGAACATCTAAAATTTGTGCATCATCAATTTTGGTAATTGCGGTCTTAAATTCGGCTACGTCCACACTTTTGTAGTTTTGACTATTCGTGCAACTTATTGATAGCGTAATGATTGCAATTGCAATAATGGTTTTTAATTTTTTCATTTTTTTAAATATTGAATATTTTATAACTTTTATGTGTTTGTTTGATAATGTTTTCAGTTCTTTCAGGATGTGTGTCGGAGATAAAAATTTGTCCGAATACATCATCGTTCACCATATTCACAATTTGTTGTACTCTAAAAGCATCTAATTTGTCAAAAATATCATCAAAAAGTAATATAGGCAATGTTTTTGTGTGTTTTTTTATGAAATCGAATTGCGCTAATTTCAAGGCGATTAAAAACGATTTTTGTTGACCTTGAGAACCAAATTTCTTGATAGGGAAATCGGTAATATTAAATATGATATCATCTTTATGAATTCCGCAAGTGGTGTATTGTGAAATTCTGTCTTTTTGAAGATTTTGATGTAATAAATGATCTAATGTGTCTTCGTGTAACTGACTTTCGTAAGCAATAGAAACTTTTTCAGCATCTTCAGAAATGACAGAATATAATTCTTGAAAAACAGGTACGAATTTTTCTAAAAAATCTTTTCTTTTCTTGAAAATAATTTGTCCGAATTCTGATAATTGTTCGTTGTAAATACTTAAATTATCTTGGTCAAAAACCTGATTTAAGGCGAAATATTTTAATAAAGCGTTACGTTGTTGTAGCGTTTTTTGATAATTAATTAAGGTGTTTAAGTAGGTTACATCAAAAGTAGAAATTACATTATCAATAAATTTTCTTCTCGTTTCACTTCCTTCAATAATTAAATCAGAATCACTAGGTGATATAATCACGATTGGTATTAAACCAATATGTTCCGAAAATTTATCGTAAATTTTTCCATTGCGTTTCAAAACCTTTTTATGTGCTTTTTTATAGCTACAAATAATTTGTTCGGTTCTGTTTTCTTTTTCAAATGTCCCATCAATAACAAAAAAATCTTCACCATGTTTGATATTTTGGGTAGAAAGTGGATTAAAATAACTTTTTCCAACAGCTAAATGATAAATCGCATCTAAAATGGTAGTTTTTCCAATTCCGTTTTTACCCACAATGGCATTAATCTTACTTTCGAAATCGAAAGAAGAGGAAGTAATATTTTTGTAATTGAGTAAAGAGAGTTTTTTTAAAATCACGATTTTATGTTAAAAAGTGGCAAAAATTTCACTTTCGAGTACAAATGTAAGTTCAAATTTTAAAAATATAAATAAAAGAACTTTTAAATTTAAATAAAAAGTATATTTTTGCACCTCTAATAAAATTTTAGTTAAATGGCAACATATAATAAAAGAGGTTATAAAGCCCCTAAACCAGAAGTAGAAAAAGAACCTGCATTTGATACAACTGTAGAAGAAGTTAATGTAAACGAAAGTGAAAGTACAACTGCTGGAGTTTTTAATGCATTAGACGAAACTGCAAATAAAACTGAAGAGTGGGTAATTGCTAATCGTAAAGTAGTTTTAGGTGTAATTACTGCAGTTGCAGTAGCAACATTAGGATATCTTTTTTATAATAAATTTATTGCTACTCCAAAAGAAGAAGAAGCATTTAAAGATATGAACCAAGCACAAATGTATTTTCAACAAGCAGTTGATGCTACAGAAAAGCAAGATTCATTATTTAAATTATCTTTAAAAGGTGGAGAAGGTAAATTAGGTTTTGAAGGAATTATCGAAAACTATTCTGGAACTAAAGCGGCAAACTTAGCGGAATATTCTGCAGGTATGGCTTGTTTACATTTAAAAGATTTCAAAAAAGCAATTGAGCATTTAGATAATTTCTCATCTAGCGAAACAAATTTAAAAGCTTTAGCAATTGGAGCTAAAGGTGATGCTAATGCTGAGTTAAATAACAATGAAGAAGCTTTAAAATTATATGTGGAAGCAGCTAACTTAGACGATAATGATTTTGTAACTCCAAGATTTTTATTAAAAGCGGCTAACATGGCTATCATTTTAAAGAAAAATGACGAAGCTTTAGGTTATTTAAAAACAATCAAAGAAAAATACGAAACTTCTCAAGAAGGAAGTACAGTTGATATTTTAATTGCTTCATTAGAAAAATAATGGCAACCGAAAATAAAAATTTATCTCAATACGATAAAAACACAATCCCAAACGCGAAAGACTTTCGGTTTGGGATTGTTGTTTCTGAATGGAATGATACTATAACAGAAGGACTTTATAATGGTGCTTTTGATGCATTAATTGATTGCGAAGTTCCTGCTCAGCAAATTATCCGTTGGAATGTTCCTGGAAGTTTCGAATTAATCTACGGAGCAAAAAAAATGCTTCAAACCCAAAATGTTGATGCGGTAATTGTAATTGGATGCGTAATTCAAGGAGAAACCAAACATTTTGATTTTGTTTGCGAAGGTGTAACACAAGGAATTAAAGACTTAAATGTTCAAACAGATATTCCAGTTATCTTCTGTGTTTTAACAGATAATAACATGCAGCAGTCAATTGATAGAAGTGGCGGTGTTCACGGAAACAAAGGTACTGAAGCGGCAATCGCGGCAATAAAAATGGCGTATATTCGTCAGCAAGCTTCAATCGCTCATGCTTACAATCAACCATTATTGGCTTCGGGAGCACTTCAAATTGAAGATTCTCCAAAGAAAATTGAGAACGAATAAAACACATTTGTTTTAAAAATATTAAAACCTATACTGTGTCATAACGGTATAGGTTTTTTTGTTTTTTTTATGATTATTCTTATTCTAAAAGCCAATCAAAATTTACTAAATTTGTACTTCTTGGTTGGAAAAAACCGAATCTAATCTTTAAAACTTTTTTTGCTTAATGTCGAGTATTATTCAATTGCTTCCTGATCACGTTGCTAACCAAATTGCTGCTGGAGAAGTGGTTCAAAGACCAGCTTCTGTGGTAAAAGAATTGTTAGAAAACGCTGTTGATGCAAAAGCAACTGATATTAAATTAATCATCAAAGATGCTGGTAAATCTTTAGTGCAAGTTATAGATAATGGTGTCGGAATGACCGTTACAGATGCACGTTTGTGTTTTGCACGTCATGCTACTTCAAAAATTCGTCAGGCAGAAGATTTGTTTTCTCTTGGAACAAAAGGTTTTCGTGGAGAAGCTTTGGCTTCTATTGCAGCGATTGCACATATGGAAATGAAAACCAAACAAGATCAAGACGAACTCGGTACGCATATTGTAATTGAGGGAAGTAAATTTGTTTCGCAAGAAGT
>CAMLRV010000114.1 GCA_946482495.1 uncultured Flavobacteriia bacterium | reverse complement strand
GGAAGCAGTAAAATCAAACTCTATTTATAAAGAAGAAGATACAGTTGTACCGCGTTACGAATTGCCAACGTTATTAAAAGGAATTAAAGAAATTGGTAAAAAATATGGCTTTCAGTCAGTTTGTTACGGTCACGCTGGTGATGGAAACTTACACGTGAATATTGTGAAAGGTGATATGACGGATGAAAATTGGCAAATTGAAGTCCCAAAAGGTATTCGAGAAATTTTTGAATTGACGGTGTCGCTAAAAGGAACCCTTTCAGGTGAACACGGAATCGGTTTGGTTCAGAAAAACTATATGGATATCGCTTTTAGCAAGGTACATTTAGAATTACTAGAACGCATTAAAGGTATTTTTGACCCGAATAATATTTTAAATCCAGGGAAAATTTTCCCGGATGAGTTGTAGGAAATTGTCATTTTTAACTTGTTTCAACATCAGATAATTAAGTGAATTTTAATGGGGCAAAGAGTAAATTATATTTTTATAAATGAAGATGGTTTAACGATTCATTATAATCATTGGAGGGCAATTTCTATTGCATCCGATTTATATTTAGGAGAGAAAAAATTTCTTGAATTTGTGAATGAATGCCAGATTAACGAAGAAATTATAAACGAGCCTTGGATTGAAGGTTTGTTATTATTGATAAAGTCAATAAAGTATTGTTTTTTTGGTCATTTGAATTTTCAATTGATGCTTCTGTAGTTGACTATTATTTACAACAACTTTCAAAAAAATGGGAAGGCTGGACTTTACAAATTTTAGAAAATAGGATGTATGATGCTGAAAAAGTACTTGGTATTGATTATATTTCTAAACAGGACTTGCCACAACTAGATATAATCTCTAAAGAAAAAATTGAAGAAGATATAGTTGTAGATTGGGTTAGTACTTTAATTATTATCAAAGAAGGTGAAAATTTATTTGTTACAAAAACTGGAAGTATTTGCATTGAAGATTTAGTTAGTTATGGTCAAGAATTAATTTCTCTTTTAAAGAATAAACCTCAATATAGTTTACCAAAAGAAGGTGATAATGATTCTTATCAGTGTATTATTATTGATACTGATAAACGTAAAGTTTTGATAAATGACAGTATTAATGGTTTAATAGAAAGTTTTCAAAGTTTATGGCCAGATTATGATTTAATTATTGGTGATTTTCGTTATTTAAATATGCTTAAAGAAGTTGGTATTAATACAGATGGAATTAGTTTATCTGAAGCAGAAATAAAAGAAAAATTTTCTGAAATGGTTCAAAACAATGATAGTTTCGATCCATTTGAATTGGCTGTACGTATCAGTAATGAACATGAAGACGTTCAATTTAATCCAGATTTTTTTGATAATGTGAAGCCTAAAAAATCAATTGCAGAAAAATTGAAATCAAAAATTTTAAAAATGTTTAAATAATAAAAAAATCCCGATTAAAAACGTAATCGGGATTTTTTTATTTCTTCAAATATTCTAACAAAACAGGATCAGCGTTTTTGAACGTGTTGTCCATTTCTGAAAGTGTAGCCACACGTTTTTTATTGAGTTTAATCAGCGTATCTTTTTCTGTAGTGAATAAAATCACAGTTAAAAACGGATTGTTGATGTATTGATTTAAAATCATAACCACATCTTCAATTGGTCTGATTTCCACAATTTCTTCATGGATATATCTAAATGTTACATTTAGCTTCAATACGTCGTTATCTACAATTGTACGGAAGTAAATGTTGGTTAATTCGGTTTTACCAATCGTTTTTCCTAAGGTTAGTTTGGCAAATGTTCCGTTAGCTAAACTCTCTTTTAGTTCCTCGAAAATAGTGGTGATGGGTTCTAAATATATCATTTTATAATCCTAATTTTTCTATTATTTCATTACTAAACACTTTTTCAAAAATTGGGCTTTTTCCATCATAATTTAGAAATTTCCAAGTTCCTTTTGTGTATTCATCTGATATTGCGATGATTTTTGAAGTACCAACTAAAGTTAGTATTTCAGTTTCTGGATCTATTGTAATAGTGAAATTTTTCATACTTTCTCTCCAATAACTTAAAACAGCTTCTTTAGATTCACCTAATTTATCTTTAAATTTAATTGTCATTTTGCTATTATATCCAAGAAGATAGTATTTGTAATTACCTATGATTGCTTCTTTTTCTATGGTGTGTTTTAAATGATCTACTTTTTCAATATTAATTGTTATTTTATCAGATTTATCATTACTTTCCATGATTTTTAATAAGTCATCTTTATTGATAACTTCAAAAACTTTTGGATAAGTATAATCTAAAGATGTTTTAAAATCTTTTACAACAATTAAATTGTATAATTTTTCAGCTTCGATTTTCATACTTTCTAAATCTTGAGAAAGTCCAATCAAACTTGAAAAAAAGAATAAAAAGGTGAAGATTTTTTTCATTTACTTATTTTTTGTAAAAGTACTAAAAGTTTAAAAGAAAAGTCCTCAATTATTACTAATTAAGGACTTTGTATTATGAAAACACTTCGATACTTCGACAAGCTCAGTACAGGCTTCTCAGTGTAACATTGTGTTTTTTATTCATTCACAATTACATACTCACCAGAAGCTAACATAGGTTCTGCTTTTTTGTATTTCATGGTTTCGCTTTTTCCGCTCATCACATGTTTAATTGTCACGTTATCGTTTCTGTTAATTTTCGGTTGATCACGAACAATAGTTTCTGTAACTGCAGGACGTTGTTGCATGTTGTTGCCAGCTTCTCTGTTTCTTTCCGCTAATTCATCAGAATTTAATACTTCTTCTTTAGATTCTGTATAATTTGATTTTCTAGCTTCTTCACGAGCTTCTTGAATATTGTTTGTGTTTTGTGTTGGTAATTCACCTTTAAATAAGAATGAAATTACATCTTTATTTACTTGTTCAATCATCGCTTTGAATAATTTGAACGCTTCGAACTTGTAAATTAACAACGGATCTTTTTGCTCATGAACGGCTAATTGTACAGATTGTTTCATTTCGTCCATTTTACGTAAATGTTTCTTCCAAGATTCATCTACAATGGCTAAAGTAATATTCTTTTCGAAATCTGTAATTAACGATTTTCCTTCTGTTTCGTAGGCTTTGTTTAAATTAGTTACCACGTTTAACGTTTTGATACCGTCTGAGAAAGGAACTACAATTCTTTCAAATTGACCATTATTGTTTTCGTATACATCTTTAATAACAGGGAACGCTTCTTTAGCATCACGAACTACTTTTTCTTCATAGTATGCGTATGCTGCTTTATACGTTTGTGCAACAATTTGTTGATTGCTTAATTTTGCAAATTCTGCTTCTGTAACTGGCGAACTAATAGAGAAAGTTCTAATTAATTGGAATTCGAAATTTTTGAAATCATTTACAATTTTGTTGTTTTCTACGATTAATTCACACGTATCATAAATCATGTTTACGATATCTAATTTTAATCTTTCTCCTTGTAAAGCGTGACGACGACGTTTGTAAACTACTTCACGTTGCGAATTCATTACGTCATCATATTCTAATAAACGTTTACGAGTTCCGAAGTTGTTTTCTTCTACTTTTTTCTGTGCACGTTCGATAGATTTTGTCATCATAGAATGCTGAATTACTTCACCTTCTTTTAATCCCATTCTATCCATAACTTTTGCAACTCTTTCTGAACCGAATAAACGCATTAAGTTATCTTCTAATGACACGTAGAATTGTGAACTTCCCACATCTCCCTGACGACCTGCACGACCACGTAACTGACGGTCTACACGACGAGAATCGTGACGTTCTGTACCAATAATTGCTAATCCACCAGCTGCTTTTACTTCAGGAGATAATTTAATATCCGTTCCACGACCAGCCATGTTTGTTGCAATGGTTACAACTCCAGCATTACCCGCTTCAGCAACAATTTCTGCTTCGCTTTTGTGCATTTTAGCATTCAATACATTGTGATTGATACCACGCATTTTAAGCATCCTACTTAATAATTCTGAAATATCTACCGAAGTTGTTCCAATTAATACTGGTCTTCCAGCGTTTGAAAGTTCAACTACATCTTCAATAACTGCATTGAATTTTTCACGTACCGAACGATAAATTAAATCTTCTCTATCAATACGAGCAATTCCTTTGTTTGTTGGGATTTCCACTACGTCTAATTTGTAGATTTCGAAGAATTCTCCAGCTTCTGTGATGGCAGTTCCTGTCATACCCGCTAATTTGTTGTACATACGGAAGTAATTCTGTAATGTAATAGTAGCAAAGGTTTGTGTAGCTGCTTCAATTTTTACGTTTTCTTTAGCCTCAATCGCTTGGTGTAATCCGTCAGAATAACGACGACCATCCATAATACGACCTGTCGACTCGTCAACGATTAATACTTTATTATCCATGATTACATATTCTGTATCTTTTTCGAATACAGCGTATGCTTTTAATAATTGCGTTAATGTGTGAATTCTTTCCGATTTCACAGAGAATTCTCTATATAAATCTTCTTTTAATTCCGCTTCTGTATCTTTATCTAAATTTTGTCTTTCGATAGCAGCAATCCCAGTAGATATATCTGGTAATATGAAGAAAGTTTCATCTGTATCTTGAGATAAATACTTAATTCCGTTATCTGTTAATTCAACTTGATTGTTTTTTTCTTCAATAACAAAATATAACGCCTCATCAACTTTTGGCATTTCTCTGTTGTTATCTTGCATGTGAGCATTTTCTGTTTTTTGAAGAATTTGTTTTACACCTTCTTCAGATAAAAACTTAATTAATGCTTTGTTTTTTGGGTAAGCGCGGTAAGTTCTTAATAATTGGAAACCACCTTCTTTTGTATTTCCTTCTTTTAATAAACGTTTTGCTTCTGTTAAACAGTCAGTCGCGATTCTTTTTTGTAAGTTGAATAAGTTTTCAACTTTTGGTTTTAATTCTAAAAATTCGTGACGGTCACCATCTTCAACTGGTCCAGAAATAATTAATGGAGTTCTAGCGTCATCAATTAAAACTGAATCCACCTCGTCAACAATCGCGAAGTTATGTTTTCTTTGAACTAAATCTTCTGGAGAATTTGCCATATTATCACGTAAATAATCGAAACCGAATTCGTTATTTGTACCGTAAGTAATATCAGCATTATATGCTTTTCTTCTTGCTTCTGTGTTTGGTTGGTGATTGTCAATACAATCTACAGTTAAACCGTGGAACTCGAATAATGGTGCTTTCCAAGTACTATCACGTTTTGCTAAGTAGTCGTTCACCGTTACTAAATGTACACCATTTCCAGTTAAGGCATTTAAGTAAAGCGCTAAAGTAGCTACTAATGTTTTTCCTTCTCCGGTTTGCATTTCTGCAATTTTACCTTGATGTAAAACGATACCACCCATTAACTGAACGTCGTAGTGAATCATGTCCCAAGTAATAGGTTTTCCTGCAGCATCCCATGAATTTGCCCAATTTACTTCATCGCCTACAATTGTAATATATGGTTTTGTAGCAGAAAGTTCTCTATCTTTTGCAGTGGCAGTAGCAGTAATCGTAGTGTTTTCTTTGAAACGACGTGCTGTTTCTCTTAATACTGCGAACGCTTCAGGTAAAATTTCGTTTAATGTTTTTTCTGAAATTTCATAAGCTTCTTTTTCTAACTTATCAATTTCAGTATAAATGTTTTCTCTTGCGTCAATATCGGCAGTGTTTTCAGCTTCAGTCCTTAAAGCTTCAATTTTGTTGTCTTTTTCTGCTCGAGATTGATTGATTTTGTCTTTAAAGAATGTAGTTTTTGCTCTTAATTCGTCATGCGAAATAGATTTTAATCCTTCTTGAAAAGAATTGATTTTTGCTACAATTGGCTGAATGGCTTTGATGTCGTTGGCGACTTTATCACCCACAAATACTTTTAATATCGAATTTATAATACTCATAATACGTTTTTTATATATGTTGTAAACCTTTCGGTTTTGTTTTTATTTGCAAAGATAACCAAAAAAAAAGCCTCACCGAAGAGACTTTTTAATTGTGTTATTTATTTTTTTGTTTAATATTCATCCTCGTTCCAAAGATAATCTTCATCTGTAGGATAATCTGGCCAGATTTCTTCCATTGACTCATAAATTTCCCCTTCATCCTCAATAGACTGTAAGTTTTCTACCACTTCTAATGGTGCTCCAGCTCTAATCGCGTAGTCAATTAATTCGTCTTTTGTAGCAGGCCATGGCGCATCACTTAAATACGATGCTAATTCTAACGTCCAATACATATTGTTTAGATTTTTAGTTTAATGCAAAAATAAATTTATTACTTAAAAAGACAAGTTTTTTTTGAATTATTTTTAAATAAATTTTAAGAACTTCTTTTTAGTTGAGAGTTAGTAGTTTTAGTAGGAAGATTTTGTAATTTTTTTCAATTTTCTCCTTACTTAAGAACTCTTTACTCTAAACTCACTTTCTAGGAATCCATTTCACTTCCTCAGCGTTCAAGTCATGCGACAACTTTCGTGCCAAGACAAATAAATAGTCAGAAAGTCGGTTTAAATACTTAATTGCTATGTCAGCGACAGGTTCATTATGACTTAAATGCACTGCTAAACGCTCAGCTCTACGACAAACGCAACGTGCAACATGACAATATGACACAGTTGTGTGTCCGCCTGGTAGTACAAAATGTGTCATTTGTGGAAGTGCTTCTTCCATGGTATCGATTTCGTTTTCTAATAATTCGATGTCGCTTTCTACAATTCCAAGATTTTGTAAACGCTTTTCGCCATTTTTCATGACTTCTTTTTCTGGCGGAGTAGCTAAAATAGCGCCAACAGTAAATAATCGGTCTTGAATTTCGATTAGAATATCTTTATAATGTTTGTCAAAGTCTTGATCACGAATTAATCCGATATATGAATTCAATTCATCAACAGTTCCATAGCTTTCAATTCTGATATGATCTTTTGGTACACGAGTTCCTCCAAATAGGGCAGTAGTACCTTTGTCTCCAGTTTTTGTGTATACTTTCATTATTTGTCTTTATTTTTTTGAAGTGAAACTACAACTCCAAGTGTAATTGATAAGGCGATAAATCCTAATGATAACCATTCTGGAAAATATTCTGGAAAATGGTGTACTAATAACATTTTAACTCCAACAAAGGTTAAGATAGCAATTAAACTGTATTCGATATAACTGAATTTTTCAATCATATTGGCTAAAAAGAAATACATCGAACG
>CAMLRV010000113.1 GCA_946482495.1 uncultured Flavobacteriia bacterium | reverse complement strand
GACTAATAATTCTCCTGTTAATATATTCGTATAGGAAAAGAAAACCTTTTTGAAAGTTCTCCGTTTGATGATAGAACACAAAACATTATTAGTAAAAGTGATACTTCTGTTGGAGTATTATTAGACAAAGGTTTCGAAAAAACAAACACGGTTTTCATTCCGATTTTTAGTGAAACCGATATTAATTTAATTCAGTTTGGGCAAAAGTTAATTAAAAATTCTGGAGCTCAAATAACCGTTTTAGATGCGGTTGGGAAAATAAAAAACAATCCGGAAATCAAAGAATTAATCCGATCAATAGAACAATTTGCACCAAATCATATTCATTTAATCAATGAAAGAACTATTGAAAAGGAATTCTTAAAACAAAATGATTTAATGATAATTAGTGTAAATAGTTGGAAAAAACTGATTGAAACAAAAAGCATTTGGCTTTCTGAGATTCCATCAACGCTGATTCTTTCAGATAAAAATTAGAAGCATAAAAAAATCCCGTTCGGAATATATCAAAACGGGATTTTTCTTTTTTTAGTTATCGATGTAAACTATACATTGTCTTAATTCTGGTTTTTCTTCTGTAAAACTTAGTAACCATTCTCTAAGTTCCTCCAATTCAAAAGGTAATAAAACCCTTGTAGCTTTTTCAAGTTCTTTGCAAAATAATTTTACATCGAAACTAACACGTTCTAAAATAGATTTGGTATATGCTAAAATCTGTCTCGCCATTATTTAAATTTTAAAGTTGAACGACCGTTAACTCATTATTGTAAATTTAATAAAAATAACGATATAAACCATACTTTTATTTTATATTTTTTGTTAAATATTTACAAATTTTTCAACGCTCTCAGCATTTCTCTTTTGCCAGGCGCTCCAGGAAGCTTTAAAGCCTGAAAACCAACTTTTTGCATTGCGTTTTTTATAATAGTTCTACAAGCATAAGTTGTAAGAATTCCTTTACTTTTAAGTGATTTAAACATAATTTCGAAGATTTCTTCGCTCCATAAATCAGGTTGAACTGGAAAACCAAAGGCGTCAAAATAGATTAGATCAAACGTATTTTCATCGGTAATATCCTTAAAAAATTGCTTTCTTTTTTCAATTTGAAAATGTTCAGAAATTTTTGCTGATTTTTCCCATTCTGAAGTATGAATTTTCTCAAAATCTACTTGCCTTTCACTTGCATCTAATGTTTGCGTATAATTCAATTGTTTCATTTCATCAATCGAAACCGGATACGCTTCTACTCCAACATAATTAATATTCAAATTTCGTTTTTCCGCTTCCAATAAAGTGATAATTGCATTCAATCCTGTTCCGAAACCAATTTCTAATATCGAAACCGAACTATTATCTTCAAATAAATCTAAACCGTTTTTAATAAAAACGTGTTTCGCTTCTTGAATCGCACCAAATTTCGAATGATACGTTTCATCCATTTCTGGTAAATATATAGAGGTAGAACCATCTTCTGTAAGGATAATTTCGCGTTTCATTTGCAAATTTTAAGAGCTAAGTAAAAAGTAAAAAGGCAAAAGTGATTGGCAAAGGTATAATGAAAATGGGAAAAACTTCCAACTTCTAACTCCAAACTTCTAACTTAATGACTATCTTTGCATAAATTTTCACACAAATGGTTACATTCGAACAACTTAATCTTCCCGTTTCGCTTCAAAAAGCTATTGACGATTTAGGTTATACTACTCCTACTCCAATTCAAGCCAAAGCCTTTCCAGTAGTAATGTCTGGTAGAGATGTTATGGGAATTGCACAAACAGGAACTGGTAAAACGTTTGCTTATTTGTTACCTATTTTAAAACAATGGAAATTTGTTAAAACGGATATTCCGAGAGTGCTAATTTTAGTACCAACCCGTGAATTAGTAGTTCAAGTTCATGAAGAAATTGAAAAACTTACCAAATACATGAGTGTGCGTTCGCTAGCGGTTTATGGTGGTGTGAATATTAATACACAAAAAAAAGACATTTATTCAGGAATTGATATTGTGGTGGGAACACCAGGTAGAATCATGGATTTGGCGTTGGATAATGTATTGAGATTTGATGATTTACAGAAATTAGTAATCGATGAATTTGATGAAATTTTAAATTTAGGGTTTAGAGTTCAGTTAACTTCTATCTTATCGATGATGCGTTCGAAAAGGCAAAACATTCTATTTTCTGCAACGATGACGGAAGAAGTGGATGATTTATTAGATGAATTTTTTGAATTCCCAGAAGAAGTTTCTTTAGCGCCAAGTGGAACTCCGCTTGAAAAAATTGAGCAACGTGCTTATGTTGTTCCCAACTTTTTAACTAAAGTTAATTTACTGAAACATTTATTAGAAGACGAATCCTATAGCCGCGTTTTATTGTTTGTAAACAGTAAAAGAATGGCCGATTTCTTATTGGAACATTTAGAAGAAGATTTCCCAGGTCAGTTTGGAACGATTCACTCGAATAAAACCCAAAATTACCGTTTGAACATGATGGAAGCTTTCCAAGAAGGTGAAATTAGAGGCTTAGTTACTACGGATATTATGGCACGTGGATTGGATATTACCGATATTACACACGTGATTAATATGCAATTCCCTGAAATTCCAGAACAATATATTCACAGAATTGGGCGTACAGGTCGTGCCGATAAGGATGGTATTGCCATTAGTTTTATTGGTCCGAAAGAAGACGAATTTCAATTGGAAGTAGAAATGTTAATGCAAACTGAAATTCCAATTTTAGAAATTCCTTCAACAGTTAAAATTGAACAACAACGTTTAGAATTCGAGAAAGATCAAAAGAAAGTCAAAATTCTTTTGAAACGTCCGAAAAAAGAAGGTGGCGCTGCATTTCATGAAAAATCAGAGAAAAACAAAAAAGTTAATTTAGGCGGACCTGGAAAAAGAAAGCCAAGAAAAACAGCCTCTAGAAACAGAGGAGTTGAAAGAAAACGTGACGAAAAGAAAAAGAAGAAGTAATTTTTCTTATTTTTGAAAAATCTTTTTAAGAAATGCAATTTAAAAATCCAGAAATTCTATATTTTTTATTTCTATTGATTATACCAATTTTGGTACATCTTTTTCAATTGAGACGATTTAAAAAACAAGAATTCACCAACGTTAAATTGCTAAAAGAACTAGAAATTCAAACCCGAAAAAGTTCTACAATAAAAAAATGGCTATTATTAGCCACACGTTTACTGCTTTTAGCAGCATTAATTATCGCTTTTGCACAACCTTTTTTCAAAGCCAAAGATTTCGATAAAAAAAACAACGAATTGATTTTAGTTGTTGACAATTCATTTTCGATGCAAGCTAAAGGAAATAGCGGCGAATTATTAAAAAGAACCATTCAAGATTTACTAGAAAACACTCCAGAAGATCAACAATTGTCGGTTCTTACGAATGATGAAAATTTCTACGACACGAACATTCGAAACATTCAAAAAGACTTACAAAACTTAAAATACTCTTCAACTCCCTTTAATCCGGCAGCAATTATCACGCGAATTGAAGCTAAGAAACCAGGTATTCCGAAAGACATTTTGTTTATTTCTGATGCAGTGGGGTTAAAAGACGAACTAAAAACCAATTTAAGTGAGGCCTCATCCTTATATTATCAAATGGTTGAAGCTAATGAAACTAATAATATTTCTATTGAAAATGTTCAAATTAGTGAAGTTTTAGATCAATTTTACGAATTGAAAATTACAATAAAATCGTATGGTGATTTTGAAAATGACGTGCCAATTTCTATGTATAATGGAAAAAAACTGGTTGGAAAAGCCTTAATTTCAAAAGAAAAACCTCAAAAAGAAATTTCATTTACCATTCCAAAAACCGATTTTCATGGCTATGTCACCATTCAGGATAATAGTTTGAGTTATGACAATACATTCTATTTTAGCATTTCAAAACCTCAAAAATCAAATATAATTGCGGTTGGAAATTTAGATAAAAACAAATTCTTATCTCGAATTTATGATGCGGAAGAATTCAATTTCACTGCAACTGAATTAAACACATTAAATTATAATGCCATTGAAAATACAGATGCCATTATTTTAAATGAAATTCCAAATATTCCAAGCGCATTAAGCACTACTTTAAAAAATTATTACAGTAAAGGCGGAAGTATCATTTTCATTCCGGATGTAAATAGTTCTGTTGAAAGTTATAATGCTTTTTTAAGAAATTTTGGAAATATTTCCCTTTCTGAAAAAACAATTCAAGAGAAACAAATTACTCAAATTAGCTTCAATCATCCGATTTACACCAACGTTTTCGAGAAGAAAGTGAACAATTTTCAATATCCAAAAACGAATGCTACTTTTACCATTAGCGGAAGTAATTTACCTGTTTTACAATACGAAGATAAAAGTGCTTTTTTAGGAAATATCACGAATAGATTAGGAAATTTGTTCTTCTTTTCCACATCAATCAATAAAGAAAATTCGAACTTTCAAAATTCGCCATTAATTGTTCCAACGTTTTATAATATGGGACAAAACCATAATAAAACAGGATTAAACGCCTTTATAATTGGCAATAATAATTACACAATTATTAACGAAACAATTGCAAAAGATAATGTTTTAAGTGTGACAAATGCTGAAAACAGTTTTATTCCGATGCAACAAATTTTGAATAATAAAATCAAATTAACTTTTGGTAATTATCCTGAAAACTCGGGTAATTATGAGGTTTTAAAAGATAAAGAATCACTTAAAAATATCAGTTTTAATTATCCAAGAAACGAAAGCGATTTGTCACAAATCAACTCCGATTATTTTGATAATTGTACCAAAGTTAACTCGGTTTCGACCTTTTATTCTGACATTCATTCTTCTAGAACAAGTAATGAAATTTGGAAATATTTTATCTTAGCAACACTACTATTTATAATATTTGAACTACTAATACAAAAATTTGTAAAATGAAGCTTTTACTAAAAAACACAACTATACTTGAAAAACAAAATCCATTTCACAATCAGCAAGTTGATATTGAAATTACGGATGGAATTATTTCTAAAATTGGAAAAAATCTGCCAGGAAAAGATGGTTTTGAAGTAATTGAAAAAGAAAACTTACACGTTTCACAAGGCTGGTTAGATACTTCAGTAGTTTTTGGAGAACCAGGTTTTGAAACAACAGAAACCATTGAAAACGGATTGAAAGTGGCTGCAAAAAGCGGCTTTACAGATGTTTTTGCACATTCGAATACCAATCCAGCCATTGACAATCAAGCAGTAATTCAATTTATAAAAAGCAAAGCTCAAAACAGCGTTTCAAATTTACATATTGTGGGTTGTTTAACAAAAAATAGCGTAGGAACAGATTTAGCAGAACTTTTCGACATGAAAAATGCTGGAGTTGTAGCTTTTGGAGATTATAAAAAATCGATGACTAATGCGAATTTATTGAAAATTGCGTTTCAATATGTAGAAAATTTTGATGGCATTTTATTCGTTCAACCCATGAATAAAGACATTAAAGGAAAGGGGTTCGTTAATGAAGGTGAAGTTTCTACTAAATTAGGTTTGAAAGGTATTCCAGCCATGGCAGAAGAAATCGAAATTGAAAGAAACATTGCTTTATTAGAATACACCAAAGGTAAATTACATATTCCAACCATAACTACAAAAAAATCGGTAGAATTAATCCAAAAAGCACAAGCAAAAGGATTACAAATTACGTGTGGTGTTTCGGTGAACAACTTAGTGCTAACAGATGAAGAATTGATAGATTTTAATTCAAACACTAAAATTTACCCACCACTTCGTACAGAAACTGACAGAAAAGCATTGATTGATGGTGTATTGAATAATGTAATTTCGGTGATTACTTCTGATCATTGCCCAGTAAATATCGAACAAAAACAATTAGAATATGATTTAGCAGATTATGGTTCGATAGGTTTAGAAAGTGCTTTTGGAGCCTTACAAACGGTTTTACCTACTGACGTGATTATTGAAAAATTTACTGCTGCTAAAAGTTATTTTAACATAGAAAACAATACTATTTCTGAAGGGAACAAAGCAAATATGACGCTTTTCAATCCGAACGAAGATTGGACTTTTGAAAAAGAAAACATTTTATCTTTTTCAAAAAATTCTATTATGATTGGTAAGAAAATGAAAGGAAAAGTATATGGAATTATTACTAACCATAAAATTCAAATATAATGGAAGAACATAAAGTAAATGCAATGATTAGCCATTTTACAATCATCGGAACAATTGTCGCGATTATCATGAACAATGAAAAAAAGAATGAATTTGTTAGTTTTTACACACGTCAAACTTTAGGTTTGTTTTTATGTTTTCATTTAGGTGGATATTTTATTGGATATTTTGATAGTTGGCTAATTACTAAAATATATTGGGTAGTTTTTGCTATACTTTGGGTTATTAGTTTTGCTGGGTTATTAAGAGATGAAATGAAATTGATTCCAGTTATTGGAGAACAATTTCAAAACTGGTTTAAAAATTTTTAATAGAAAAAAATGAGTTTATACAATTTGGTGAGAGCACCAAAAGAAATAAAAGAGAAAAACGGAGCCTTAATTTTATTGCATGGTTATGGTAGTAATGAAGAAGATTTATTTTCTTTTTCTCCACAATTACCAGATGACGTGTATGTGATTTCAGTTCGTGCGCCTTACGATTTACAACCTTATGGTTATGCTTGGTATGAAATCACTTTTGATGCAGATGAAAATAAATTTTCGAACAACGAACAAGCTAAAGAATCTATACAAATTATTGCTAACTTCATAGATGAGATTTCAGAAAAGTTACCTTTAGACGAATCAAACATTTCATTAATTGGATTTAGTCAGGGTGCAATTTTAAGTTATGGGATGGCGTTCACACATCCTGAAAAAGTAAAAAAAATTGTAGCATTAAGTGGTTACTTAAACGAACAAATTTTACCGGAAAACTTTGATGTTAACAAAATAAATCATATTGATTTTTTTGCTTCTCATGGTTCACAAGACCAGGTAATTCCAGTTGAATGGGCTAGGAAAACACAACCATTTTTAGAAAAATTAGGATTACAAATTGAATATAAAGAGTATCCTGTTGGACATGGTGTAGCACCACAAAATTTTTGGGATTTTAAAAATTGGTTAGAAAGAATTTAATTTTTTAAATATAAAAAAAATGGCTCCGAAATTCGGAGCCATTTTTGTTGGTATCAACTACACTTATC
>CAMLRV010000112.1 GCA_946482495.1 uncultured Flavobacteriia bacterium | reverse complement strand
CTTCTGTAAGTCAGGAAAATGCTTTGAAAAACATGCAAGATGAAATTACAGATTGGGATTTCGAAAAAGTGAAGACTAATGCGCAAAAAACATGGAATTCTGAATTAAATAAAATCAATATTACCGCCTCTGAAGATACAAAAGTAAATTTCTACACAGCAATGTATCACACGTTTATCAATCCAACTGTTTATAATGATTATGACGGACAATATAAGGGATTAGATCAAGATATTCACACGGCTAAAAACTTTACCAATTTCACCACTTTTTCGTTGTGGGATACGTATAGAGCGTTGCATCCCTTTTTCAATATCATTCAACCCACTCGAAATAATGATATGGTGAAATCGATGATGGCGCATTACGATCAAAGTGCTTTACATATGTTACCCATTTGGTCGCATTATGCTAACGATAATTGGTGTATGAGTGGTTACCACAGTGTTTCAGTAATTGCCGATGCGATTATTAAAGGAACATATAATGGCAATCCAAATGAAGCTTTAGATGCTTGTGTGAAAACGGCAAAACACAGAAATTATGAAGGAATTGGCTATTACATGGATTTAGGTTTTATTCCTGCCGAGAAAAGTGGTATTTCCGTTTCAAATACGTTAGAATATGCATATGATGATTGGTGTATTGCCCAAATTGCCAAAAAATTAAATCGTCAAGATATTTATGAAGAATTCATCAATCGTTCAAATAATTGGAAGAATAATTTCAATTCAACTACAGGTTTCATGCAACCTAAATTAGCTGATGGAACTTTTAAAAGCAATTTTGATGTATTGTCCACTCACGGACAAGGATTTATAGAAGGAAATAGTTGGAATTATAGTTTTTTCGTTCCACAAAATCCAGCAGAATTAGTGGAAAAAATGGGTGGAAAAACCAAATTTTCAGCACGTTTAGATGAATTATTTTCAATGCATTTACCAGATTCTTTCTTTGCACAAACAGAAGACATTACTCGCGAAGGAATTATTGGTGGTTATGTTCATGGTAACGAGCCTGCTCATCACGTGGCCTATTTGTATAATTGGACAAATGAGCCTTGGAAAACACAAGCACAAATTAGAAAAATTATAAAAATGCAATACAAACCTACTCCAGACGGATTAGGTGGAAACGATGATTGCGGACAAATGAGTGCTTGGTATATTTTCTCATCATTAGGATTTTATCCAGTTGCTCCGGGTTCTGATAAATATGCAATTGGTTCACCATCTGTAAATAATGCAGAACTTAAGCTTGAAAACGGAAAAACGTTCACAGTTGAAGTAAAAAATCAAAGCGATAAAAACGTTTATATTCAGAAAGTATTGCTAAACGGAAAAGTGTTACCCAATTTATTTATCAAACATAATGACATCACAAATGGTGGTAAATTGACATTTTACATGAGTTCGAAACCTAAAAAGTAATTTAAGTTTTATAAACGTCTAATTCTTCAATTTGAGTTTTGTAGGCTGATGGAAGTAAAACCGCTTTAATTACGCCTTCTAATTTTATCTTTTTACTGAATTTATAGATTGGAACTAAAGGCGTAATCCATGAAAAGTGACTGAATTGCATTAATTCGGTTACTCTTTTTGGCACGACTAATTTCTGACCTTCAATCAAAACTTTGTAACGCATTGCTCCTAAATGTTTGCGATATTGTTTGAATAAATCAGTTGTGAATTTACTTTTTTGTAAATTTTCTTGAAGATGTGATGCTCTAACCGGAAGCCAATCGATATAGTTATCTGGCAATTCTTTTAATCCCATTCTTGCTCCTACTCGATAAAAAACATTGTAAACTTCTTCCTTTTCAGCATCGGTCAATTTTTGTTCTAATAATTCGTATGAAGCAATAGAGTAATGAATTAACATAAACAAAACATCTCGGTACGCCCAATCTGGAATGACATCACCACGACTCTGCTCTACCCCTGAATGGATTTTTCGCATCGTATCAATTGCAGCATTAGCATCATCCATAGATGAAAAAACAATTTTTCTTGCATATCGAACTGTTGAAAAAAGTCGCCCCAAAGGATCTGAAGGCAATTTTCCAGTGAAATACAACCAATCTACCGCTTTATTCAGCGCAAATTCTGCCGAAGCACCAGCAAATATGAAAAGTATGGTATCACTTTTTCCCCATATTTTTCTAACAACCGAATCGTTTTCAACAAAGTTTTTCATAGAATTAAAAGTAGCTAAAAAATAGTTATTTCTTCTTTAAATAGTTAGGGAAAAACGAAATCTTATTTCTAAGAATTTCAAACTTTTTATTTACAGGATACATTCTGTTAGAAGTCATGTTGTTGAAAATTATCGCCACAAAAAATAAGATTAAAACACCACTTAAAACTGGTGAAATCACATAAAAATAGCCCATTTTTATTATCGCACCAGAACCTGTTACAGCAATTAAAGCTGTTGCTCCTCCAGGTGGATGAAGCGTTTTCGTAATTTGCATAAAAACAATAGACAATGAAACAGCTAATGGCGCAGCAATCCATAAAATATCTGGAATAATTTTTTGAACCGTTACACCAATTATAGCGGAAACCAAATGGCCGCCAATTAAATTTCGAGGTTGTGCAAGAGGACTTTGAATCACACCATACACCAAAACACTCGAGGCTCCAAAAGAACCAATTAAAAAAACCACATCTGAAGTGGGTAACGTTTGCGATTGTAAATAAGCAATTATTCCGATTCCGAAAAACGAACCTAAAAACGACCAAAAATGCTCTTTAAAATCTATTAAAGTTTCTTTATAAAAGATATATCTTGTTCTTCTATACCCTCTTTTTATCTTTTTGATTGGCATATTTATGCTTTAACTGGATTCAAACTATAACTATAAACCGTGTAAGGATAAAGATATTTGGCTGTGTATTTTGAAATCAAACAAACCAATAATAATGGAAAAAATAACGTGTAATTATCTACCAAACTACAAACTAAAAATAATGCTGTAAATGGTGCGTGAATACTAGCACTTAACAATGCTGCCATGCCAATAATGATGAAATTAATTGGTAAAACATTCGCATTGAAAAATGTATTTAAGAATGTAGCTACGAAAAAACCTAAAAAAGCGCCAATCACTAAACTTGGAGCAAAAACGCCACCATCGCCACCAGAAGCTAAAGTAATAGCCGTTATAATTGGTTTCATTATTAAAATTCCGAAAATAGAAACAAAAAATTGTAACGTGAAATTTGAATTTGGATGTACTAACATTTCTTTAATTCCGTGGTAACTATCTCCATACAAAATGGGCAATAACAAAATAGCACATCCAATAATTACTGACCCAATTATAATTTTATATCTGTTTTTTTGAAGTTTAACAAATTGTGATTTGAAATACAACACACATTTGGTTAGAAAAACTGAATTCACACCTGCTAAAACTCCCAAAATCATAAAATAAGGAATAGCGTGAAAACTCCAAGTATTTACTTTTATGGAAAATAAAGCAGGTTCATCTAAAAAGTAAACCAAAACGGAAGCGGTAAAAACTGCTATGAAGTTCGTAAACAATAAACTTTTATTAATTTTTCTTGAAATGACTTCCACAGAAAACAAAATTCCTGCAAGTGGACTGCTAAATAATGCTGTTATTCCGGCTGCGATTCCGGCACAAATTAATTCTGTTTTATATTCTTGTAGAAAATTAGCTTTTCGTTGTGCAACTGATCCAATTGTAGCAGAAGAAACCACTGTTGAGACTTCAATTCCTGTTGAACCACCAAAAATCACAGTAAAAAATCCATTGATAAAGTGTGATGAAATTTTATAAACAGGTAAGTTTTTATTTGGTGTTTCTGTACATTCAAATATCTCTTTAATACCTTTATTTTCTTTATTCTTGAACATATATTTACGCAAAAAGTAAATCAATGTTAATCCGAAAAGAGGAAATAAGAAATAGTAAAAATTGAAATTATTCGCTTTTAAGAAAAAGAAATCTTCATAATGTTCTGTCAATTTCTTTAAAGATACAGCCAAAAAAGAAGCTAAAAATCCGATTAATGCGGATACAACAACTAATTTTTGAATTACTTTAAATTGAAATTTAGTTTTCATTAAATACGACATAAATTTGAAAAGTTATACGACAAAAATAATCAAATTAGTTTTTGAAAAATTGAATTGACTTAATTTTAAGATTACTTTATCATATTCCGCTTTTTAAAACTCAAATTTTTCGTAAATTTGAATATCCCCGAAAATAATTCCTTTGAAAAACTCTTTTAACTTACTAAAAACAAATATTTTATGAGAAGTAAAATTGATGCCATAGGATTTCTTTTAGGTTGGTTTGCCATCATCGGACAATTTATATTGTTACTCCAAAACCGACAAACTGATATTACGGAAGCAACAATTAGATTCTTTAGTTATTTTACCATACTAACTAATTTATTGGTTGTTATATATTACACTTCGAGAATCTCATTTTTCGAAAATACATTTATAAAAAATCTTTCAAATAGTGGAACAATTACAGCAATCACTTCTTATATTTTAATAGTTGGTATAGTATATCAAATTCTATTAAGAAATGTTTGGAATCCAACAGGTTTACAAAAAATTATTGACGAATTATTACATACAGTGATTCCGCTTTTCACTTTAGTTTATTGGTTTTGCTTTGCCGATTCTAAAGATTATAAAATTAAAAATATCAAAATCTGGTTTTGGTATCCAATTGCTTATTTTTTATTTGTTATTATTAGAGGACATTTTTCAAACTATTATCCCTATCCGTTTATTAACGTTTCAGAAATTGGTTATGTTCAGGCTTGCATCAATTCACTTATAATCACTGTGGCGTTTATGGCAGTATTAAGCATTTTAATCTTTATTGGAAAAAAACACTTGAAACGAGAACCGTTAACCTAACCAACCTTCTCTATCTAAACTTCTATATTGAATAGCTTCCGCAATATGATGCGAACACACATTTTCGGAATTTTCTAAATCGGCAATTGTTCTGGAAACCTTTAAAATTCTATCATAAGCTCTCGCTGATAAATTCAAACGTTCCATTGCCGTTTTTAATAATTGTAAGGAAACTTCATCCAAAGCACAATATTCACGAATCAATTTACTACTCATTTGTGCATTATAATGAATGTGAGTATAGGTTTCAAAGCGTTGAGTTTGGATATTTCTAGCTGCAGTTACTCTTTCGCGAATATGCAAACTACTCTCTGCTTTCCTAGTTTCCGAAAGTTTTTCGAAAGGAACGGGCGTTACTTCAATATGAATATCAATTCTGTCTAAAAGTGGCCCAGAAATTTTACTCAAATAACGTTGCATCTCCATTTGTGAAGCTATTGTAGAGGTATTCGAATCGATAAAAAAACCACCCGGACTTGGGTTCATACTCGCCACTAACATAAAAGATGAGGGATAAGTAATGGTAAATTTCGCACGAGCAATAGTAACTTCTCTATCTTCTAATGGTTGTCGCATTACTTCTAAAACTTCCCGTTTAAATTCTGGCAATTCATCTAAAAATAACACGCCGTTATGCGCTAAAGAAATTTCTCCCGGTTGCGGATAACTTCTGTTAAAACCCAAAACAGGATGAGAAATTTCAAACAAAAAACACTAATTTTACACAAAAGTGTTTGCGAAAAATACAAAACTACTTGCGAGTATTTATGTATTTTACAGAAGTCGACGTACTTTACTTTTTCATTTTTCTTATTTAACTTAGCTAAATAGAAAATATGAGAAAGTTGATAGAAAAACCAATAAGAAATATTGGAATGGGTACTTCCTCACTTCGAGGAAAAATATCCAGTAGTAAAACTAATAGACAACACAAATTTGAATCTTCTTTAGAAAGAGATTTTATTGAGATTGTTGATTTTAACGATAATGTAAAGCATTATTGTGAACAACCCGTAACAATAGAATACAAATTAGATGGTGTCTCGCATTATTATACTCCAGACTTTATCGTTTATTATAATTTAAAAACTATTAAGCCTTTATTATGCGAAATTAAGTATAGAAAGGATTTAAAGAAGAATTGGAATGAACTTAAACCAAAATTTAAAGCTGCTATTGAATACGCTAGTAATAACAATTGGAGATTTAAAATCATAACTGAGAAAGAAATTCGCAATCAATATCTAGAAAACATTAAATTTTTAAGTAATTATAAAGAAGATAAAGTTGACAGACTAGGATTTCTTACGGGTATAAATGAAATTGATTTCAAATTATTGAGATTTAATATGGATGAAATTAAAATAACTACACCAGAAGAATTAATGTATATGTCTTCAAGCAACAAGGAAAAACAGGCAGAACTTCTTTATACCATTTGGTATTTAGTAGCTAATTTTTGGGTAAAATGTGATCTTTCAAAACCATTAACAATTAAATCTGAAATATGGGTAGACTAATCGATGAATTGAAGATTCAGGTGGGAGAGCTTGTTTCATATCAAGGAAAAAATTTCATAATTAAGCAACTTACTGGAAGTCTTAAATCTGTTATATTAGAAGATTTAATTAATAGTAATTTATTAACTGTTGATATTAAGAATTTACTTCCTTCAATAGATTTAAATAAAGTAGAGCAAACTAACAAGACGAAAGCCCTTGAATTATTAGATGATGAAGAGTGGACAATTGCTCAAAAAAGATTAGCAATAATTCGACCAATACTTGTGAATAAAGGAGATGGAAAATTAGTATCCGATATAGCTGAAAAAAACAACCTTAATCCAGCAACAATTTACAGATGGATAGAAAGATTTGAAAATACTGGGCAAATAACTTCATTAGTTCCTGAAAAATCTAGTGGAGGAAAAGGAGTTAGTCGATTGTCTCAAGAAATAGATGCTATAATAAATGTTGCAATTGAAGAACTTTATTTAAGTAAACAGAAAAATCCAATTAAAAAAGTCTGTAGAGAGATTATTAGAAGATGTAAATTGGTTAATCTTAAACCACCCCATGCAAATACAATTAGAAATAGAATTTTATCTATATCTGAAGAAACTCAGTTACGATTTAGAGAAGGCAAAAAAATTGCTAATGACAAATTCAGGCCAGTACTTAAACATTTTCCAAATGCAGAATTTCCATTATCAGTAGTTCAAATGGACCATACTCTTTTAGATATCATCCTTGTAGATGAATACTAGAGAAAACCAATTGGGATACCATGGATTTCCTTAGCTATTGTTGTATAGAGT
>CAMLRV010000111.1 GCA_946482495.1 uncultured Flavobacteriia bacterium | reverse complement strand
TCCAAATTGTATTGTTTGCTTGTACTATTAGCTTTTTTATTTTTTATGGCAGTACAAACCTTAGTAACCTCTTCATTTAAAGAATCAGAGCCAATAATAGTTTTTAATTTTTCTTTAGAAATTTCATTATTTAAATAGCTATTCCAATCATCCACCTGATATTTCACAAAACGATCTGAATGACTTGACCAATAATTTTCAGATCCGTAAACTATCACATTTGAGAAAAATAAAGGCTCGCTAGATTTTTGATCTACAAATGCTTCGGGTGTAAATGTAGAATTTTGATTCTCATAATATGATTCATCATAATCACCTCCAGAAATAGAAAAAATACTAACTAAACTAATAATTATAACTGAAGATTTTAAATAAATGGAATTAAAAATTGTATTCATTTTTGTTTAAATTTTTTTCGTCTAAATCGTAATAAATAAATTCTGTTTGGGGCTGTTTACTGTATTTATGAATTAAGTTCTTCATTTCATCAATATCATCTGGCGAAATAGATTCTTCAAATAATATATCGTTTTGTTTATAAAAATCACCAAAAGCTATGCCACTTTTAGTTACAACGTGTTTTAGATAATCGCTATCAAAAGTAATTTTATTTTGGTAATCATTTATATTTTTCTTGGAAATAATTTGCACAACTTTTCCATCTCTTGTTTGCACTAACCAAGAGAAAATTGGCAAAGCTGTTTTTAACCGTAAAGGATATTTTTTCAAATACGGCAAATATTGCATTGCAATTTCTTTATCATAAATAGCTTTTTCTCCTTTTGCGTTAACACTTCCAATATTATAAAGCATTAATACTCCATAATCTACAGGTGGAACTTTCGTTTTTTCGAAATATTTAATTTGATGCAAACGTATGGTTGTTGAAACCGTTTTTTTATATTTTGCTTTTAATATTTTCAAAAACTGCATATATTTATCCTTACTTTCCAAAGACCAATCGCAGTCAATTTGAATTTCAGAATTAGGAATCTTGTTTGCTAAATTAATCTGTTGAATTAACTTCAAAATATTTGAACTCAATTGATCAATGTCTGTTTTTTGAAATAAAAAAACTTCATTTTTGATAAAAATAGTTGGGATAATTTTTTGCTGAACCAACTTCGTTTCGAAACGAATTGGTTTCACAGGAAATGGAATATTATTTTGCAATGCCACATCAAAATAACGAACATACAACTGTGTTACTTTATTATCTTTTAAAGTCTGTGCTTCTTTTGGAGATAACTTAAATTTAGTTTTCCAATAATAAAATGAAACGGAATTTTTTGGATTCTCTTTACAAGAAAATACAAGTAAAAAAACTACAAATAAAAATGCTTTTTGCATGAAATAAAAATATGTTCAAATGTAAGAAAAAGCAACGTTTTGCGTAATACTTTTTCTTAATTTTAAAAAAAATTAAAAGCCCTCCCAACCTTTTTGCTAAAAATTCCATCTATATCTGAAAACTAACTCTATGAACAAAATAATTACTGTATTAGCTATTGCTTTTTTTACAATCTTACCAACTTACTCACAGAATTTTAACAAAAAATGGAATGAAGTATACCAATTAGAACTAGATGGTAAAACCAAAAGTGCTAATGAAAAAGTTTCTGAAATTCATAAAATTGCTTTAAAACAAAAGAATGATATTCAGCAAGTAAAAAGCTTTATTTACCTATCAAAATTTAAAAACATATTAGTAGAAAATTCTGAAATTAACTTTTTTACTGATATTGAAAGCGAAATAAATAATAGTTCTGAAATTGGAAAAGTATTTTTATATCAATATTATGCCACAAAGTTGTCTAACTATTACGACAAAAATAGTTATAAAATTGGCTATAACTATACCATGTCAGATACTTCAAGCACAGACATCAAACTTTGGGATAAAAACAAATTTCTAAATAAAATAGAAACTAGTTTTGAAAAATCAGTTGAAAATATCATCTTTTTAAACACTATAAAAGCATCAGATTACGAGGAATTAATAACATTAACAGATCCTACTTATCAAAACACCAATAAAACACTTTATGATTTTTTGATGGAAAATTATATTCTTCAAACTAAAAATTTAAACGAATTCGGATATTATTCCAATTTAGATTTTGACGAAAAACTTTTATCAAAATCATCGATATTTATTAATACAAAATTTGATTCAATAACCAATATACGAGATAAAAAAATTGTCAAATTACTACAGAATCTAGAAAGAAACACCATTAATACAGAGCAAAATCTTTTCAAAAGAATCAAATACGTTATCGGAAAAACAAGTTTAAATCTTTCAAATATTAAACATCTTGAAGATTGTAAAAACTATTTTAACAACCCAAAGTACAAACAAGAAATTGACTTTACAATTGCAGAGATATATAATAAGTTTTCAGATAAAAAACTCAATAATGAAAACAAAATCAAAGCCATTTCAATACTTGATAAATTATTAATGGATAAAAAAAATCCACCAGTTTATACAAAAGCTTTTAACTTAAAAGAAGAAATTCTCGCTAAGGAATTATCTGTAAAGATTAAAAAAGAAGTTTACCCACAAGAAAATATACGTGCTTATGTTAACTTCAAAAATATAGATACTCTATCAATTAGTTACTATAAAATTTCTTTAAATGAATTACAAAATTTTAAAACAGATTCAATAGTTTTAAATTTCATAAACTCACACAATGCCGTTCAATCCTATTTTAGAACTTTACCAAAAACAGAGGATTATTTTGAATCTTCAACAGAAATTTTATTGGAATCTTTTAATTCTGGAAGGTATTTAGTTGTTTTTGGGACACCTCAAAAAAATGGTAATTATAGTTTTGCTTATCAAACAATTAATTGCAGTGATTTAATTTATTTTAAAGATGAAAAATACAACAAAGAATTCTTGTATTTCAGAGACAGAAAAACTGGAGTACCAGTTGAAAATGTAGAAATCAAATTTAATAATTCCATCTATAAATCTGGAAAAGATGGAAAAATCACTTTAGAACAACCTTTATATGTTAAAGGCAAAGAAACTTCATTTCCTATTAATATCACACATCAAAAAGATACATTAATAGATTATATCAGAACTAAATCTTCAGACCTAGATTTATCAGCAGAAGAAGAGGAAAACTTTACAGCAAAAGCATATTTATACTTTGATAGAGCCATTTACAGACCTGGGCAAAAAATGTTTTATAAAGGCATTGTTGTTCAAGAAAAAAATTATAAATCTAGTGTAGTTCCTTATGTTACTGTAAATGTAATAATTGAAAATCCTGAAAATGACGAAGTAACTTCTTTTGAAGTTCAAACCAATGAATTTGGTTCATTTACGGGAGAATTTACTATACCTAAAAATGGTCTAACTGGCGAATATTCAGTCACTATTGAAGAACCTGATAATTACGAAAAAGATTCCAAATACTATAACGAAAAGGAAGACGAGCATAGTTTTTGGGATAATGTAGATTTTGAGGATGGTGATTTTGATTTTAAAGTGGAAGAATACAAACGACCAACTTTTGAAGTAAAAATGAATCCGACTACAGAAGAATTGAAGTTAGGGAATACAATAATTATAAAAGGAAAAGCACAAGGTTTAGCTGGGAATAGCATTTCTGAAGCAACAGTAAATGCAACAGTAATTTTACATAAAAAAGAAGATTTTATTTTCAACAATTATAAATTTAACCCGATTCAAGTCAAAACAAATATTGATGGTAGTTTTGAAATAAACATTCCTACCGATACTATTAAAATTAAGTCTAATAACTACAAATTAGATTTTGAAGTTACTATTGAAGTAATTGATATAAATGGAGAAACTAGAACTGCAGAAAAAGGAGTAACCATTACCAAAAAGCAATTTTATTTAGAAATTGATTCGGATTATAGAATGAATATAGAAGACAAAAAAAACATTTCTATTTCTGCAAAAACGTATAATAATGTTCCTAAAAATGTAACTGGAAAAATTAAAATTTACAAAACAGATACTTCACAAAATCTGTTTTATAGACAATTTGGAATTCCTGAAATTGAAACTATAGATAGCATACAATATGCAAAATTATTTCCTTACGAAAAATACAGAGAAAAAGAAGCTAAAGTCTTAATTAAAACAATTGATTTTGATACAAATATTTCTAATATCGTAAACATTGACTTTTTAGAATGTGGAACTTATTCTTTAGAAGCGGAATCATTTGACGACAATAAAAACGAAATTAAATTTTATAAAAGAATTCAAGTAACTTCTAAACTTCCATTTGCTTCAAAAGATAAGTTATTCAGTTATTTTGAAGAATATAGCGACAAATCTGATAAAATAAAAATTACATTAAAATCTAAAATTAGCAATTTAGTAATTACTTGTTTTGAATATAATGACCAAAATAAAGTTACAAAAGAGCATATTATTCAGTTGCAAAATGGAGAAGCTATTTTAAAATTTAACAAACCAAAAGACAGAATTGGATTTTACTTTTTCTCTTATTATGAATCTCGTCTTTTCACTGAAAATCACACGTTGTTTTTTAACAATAATGATAAAAAATTACAATTCGAAATTATTGCTATGCGTAATAAAATTGAACCTGGAAGTACTGAAAATTGGCAATTTAAAGTTTTGAATTCAAAATTAGAATCTGAAATTTTAGCAAGTATGTACGATACAGCGTTAGATGATTTTGCCCAATTGAATTGGGACAGATTTCAAAAAGAAAGAAATTATATTGAATTTCCAATAAACGGAAACTACTATAATTTAGAAGCTAACTTTTACTTCACCGATTCAGATAAAAAAACAATTCATTTCAATTTTGAAGAACAACAATATTTAAAATGGTTTGGACTTCAAGACAATAGAGTTTATTTGCAAACCTTGAAAACAGGAAATGAAAACACTGAAATCAGCGGGAAAATAATATCAAAAAATGAATTTTTAACCCCATTTTACATTTATTCTCCAACAAATTATGAATCTACAAGCTCCAACTTTTTAGGGAACTTTACAATAAATGCAAAAATCAATGATATTTTAGAAATCAATGACAACAATAATAAATATGTATATAAAGTAAATAAAAACAATGATTTAAATATTAATATTGATAATACATCTGAAAACAATTTAATGTTAATATCTAAAAACTCAAATCATAAAAGCAAAACCTTATTTATAAAAAACAAAAAAATAATTTTCCAGTCTAAACAAAAATTTACTGAGATATTAAAAAGTAAAATCTACACATCAAAAGGAGTTGAATTAACTAACTATGAGAAATTCCTATATGACAATTATTATAGTAAAGATGGAAATGGTTACATTGAATATGATACTTTGGGTAATGGAAAATTAATAGACAAAAATTTTGAAGATTTAATTGATAAAAATTTTGGTCGTATTAAAGAAATTGTCATTAATGGTGAATTAAATATAAGAAGAACAAAAGATGCTGTAGTTTCATCAACAAGACAAATTTCAACTTACGCACTCACACAATCTAATTCACCAAATGCGATACAAGCTTTAGAAGGAAAAGTATCTGGACTAAATGTAAGTCGAGCAGATGGCAATTATAAAATTGTATTGCGTGGAAATAGAACTATAGATGGTAACAACGAAGCTTTAGTAGTAATTGACGGAGCAATTTCATCCGCAACTGTTTTAAGTCAATTACCAGCTGAGGCAGTTGAATCCATGAGTATTTTAAAAGGGCCTCAAGGTGCAGCATTGTACGGATCACAAGGAGTAAACGGTGTAATTATCATAACGACAACTAAATCTGTACAAAAATTAATTGATGAAGTTAAAACACGTAAAAACTTTAATGAAACAGCTTTTTTCTATCCAAATATCAAAACAGATAACCATGGAAAATTTGTACTAGAATTTACAGCTCCAGAATCGTTAACAAGATGGAAATTAAATTTATTTGCTCACAATAAATCAGGTGAATCAGGTATATTTTCAAAAGAAATTATCGCGCAAAAAGATTTGATGCTAATTCCGAATATGCCTCGTTTTGTGAGAGAAAATGACGAACTAGTTGTGACTGCTAAAATTTCCAACTTATTAAACGAAGTCAAAACAGGAATTGCAAAACTAACATTATTTGATGCTGGAACAGGAAATCCGATTACTCCATTTGTTGAAACAAAAGAAATTCAAAATTTCATTTGTAAAGCAAAAGGAAGCACAACTATAGAATGGAAAATTAAAATTCCAAAAGACATTCAGGGATTACAATATAAAATTGTGGCAAAAGCTGGAAACTTTACAGACGGTGAAGAAAATATTTTACCCGTTTTTAAAAATTCGGTTTTACTTACTGAATCAAAACCGGTTTGGTTAAAAGCAAAAGATTCGAAATCATTTACTTTTGATGCGTTAACTAATAATTCGGAAAGCAAAGTGAATCATAAAATTAGCATCAATTTGGTTACTAATCCAGTTTGGTCGGCTATTGAATCATTACCCTATTTAATGGAATACGAACACGATTGTGCCGAACAAACTTTTAGTAAATTATTTGCCAATTCAATTTCTGAAAAAATAATTAATCAGAATCCGAAAATTAAATCTTTGTTAGAAAATTGGAAACAAAATCCAACTTCGAAAATAAAAATGAACGAAGAGTTGAAATCGGTTTTACTTTCGGAAACACCTTGGTTAGTTGAAAATAATGATGAACTTCAAAAAAGAATTTCAGCTTTATTAGATGTTGCAAAACTAAAAACTACAAATGATGTTTTATTCAATAAATTGAAAGAAAAACAAAGTGAAAATGGTGGCTTTAGCTGGTTTGCTGTTGGTAATGAAAATGAATATATCACTCGACATATTTTAAGTGGAATTGGACACTTAAATAAATTAAACCCAGAAAATGAAGCTAAGTTTAAAGACATCGTAACAAAAGGAATTAACTATTTAGATTCAAAATTTCAAATTTCAAAAACAAACAGATACATTTATACTGATTTGCATTACTTGTATACGAGAAGTTTCTTCTTAAAAGCACATCCATTATCTAAAAAACAAGATTCCATTATAAAAATCCAATTAACGGATTATAAGAAAAACTGGTTGCAACAATCTTTGTATCAAAAAACAATTTTAGCACTAGTTTTACAACGTTTTGATGATAAAATTTTTGCAAAAAAAATCATCGAGCATTTACGTGAAAGCACCATTTTAGATGATACAAAAGGCATGTTTTGGAAGGAAAACACCAACGGATATTATTGG
>CAMLRV010000110.1 GCA_946482495.1 uncultured Flavobacteriia bacterium | reverse complement strand
TCGGATGCGATACTCCGACCTTTTTATATTCTAGCAAATGAGAAAATATTTATATTTTATATTATTACTACCATTCTTTGCTTTGAGTCAATATGTAAATCCAAAAAAAGAACAAATTTTTCAGGATTTAACAGTGTCGTCTCAAACTCCAGACGAAGTTAAGAACTTAAACTTAAGAGCTAATAATTTATTTGAAGTTCCATCTGAAATTTTAAATTTCAAAAAGCTTAGCCATTTGAATTTAATGAAAAATAACATTGAATTTTGGTCCGATTCCACTACAAATTTTCCAAATTTAAAAGTCTTATTATTCAATGAAAATGAACTAAAACAAATCCCTAATTCAATTTCTTTATGCCAAAATCTTGAAAAAATCGATTTATCTGCCAATAAAATTACCGAATTACCGAATAATTTCTGCCAACTAAAAAAACTAAAACATCTAACAATTTCTGTAAACAATATTTCTATTTTACCTGAAGAATTTGGCAATTGTAAGAATTTAGAAGTTATAGAAATAGACAATAATCAATTGAGTTTTTTACCCGCAACAATTTCCAAATTAAAAAAACTGAGTTTTTTAGATATTTCATCGAATCAATTTAATGAATTAGATAAAAGTTGGTTAAATTTTCCAAAACTGAAACAATTTAATTTAGATAATAACAAACTTTCAAATATTCCGTCTGAATTATCAAATTTAAAAAACCTTGAAATTCTTCAAATCAATTTTAATAATTTGAAGGAATTACCAGAATCAATTACAGCATTAGAAAAACTAAACACCTTAGCAATTGCTCAAAATCAGATTCCATATTTACCCAAAGAAATTGGTCGTTTAAAAAATTTAAAAACCTTAATTCTTACTGGAAATCCAATTCCTCAAGAAGAAATAATACGCATAAAAAATGAGTTACCCAATTGTGCTGTGTATTATTAATTTTTTGGTTAAATTTGAGGTAGTTTAATAATCAAAACGTGACTTCAATATGAAACTAAAATTTTCTAAAAAAAGAATCGTCTTCATATTGTTTTGTGGCTATTTAATTTTCTGTCAGTCGTGCATGCGAATGCGTATGACTCCAAAAGAAACAACCGAATATTTCTCAAAAACTAATATTCCTTTTACTGATTCTACATTCAAAATCTCTGAAGAACATAAACTACATTATATTGAAACAGGAGATAATACTAAACCAACTCTATTTTTTATTCATGGTTCACCAGGAAGTTGGGATGCCTATAAAACTTATTTATCCGATTTAGATTTACAAAAAAAATACCGCTTAATTGCCATTGACCGACCAGGCTTTGGGTATAGTAATTTTGGAAATGCCGAAGATTTAGAAACCCAAGCGAATTTAATTTTATCATTTATACAATCAAAAGATAACAACCAACCAATCACGTTAATTGGACATTCTTTAGGTGGACCAGTTGCCGTAAAATTGGCAACTAAAAACCCGAAATTATTTAAAAACTTAGTGATTTTAGCTGGCGCAATTGACCCAAAAGCAGAAACTCCAGAAGAATGGCGCGTCATTTTTATGGTGAAACCGATTCGTTATATTGTTCCAGGAGCATTCAGACCAGCGAATGACGAACTTTGGTGGTTAAAAGAGGATTTAAAAGTAATGAAACCTCAACTAAATAGAATTACTTCAAACGTAATTATCATTCATGGCACAAAAGATCCATTAGTGCCATTTTCAAATGTAGCATTTATGGAAAAAGAGTTTGTCAATGCAAGGAAAATAAAAACTTTACCAATCGAAAATGCCAATCATTTTATTCCTTGGGAACATTATGACATAATCAAAAAAAGTTTGATGAATTTGGAAGATTAAATCTCTAAACTTCCACCAAAAACCATTTCAGCTGGACCAGTTAAAAACACATTTTTATAGGTATTATTTTCCACATCAAAACTAATAGTTAGTTTTCCTCCTAAAACATAAATATTTATTTGCTTTGCATCCGTTTTATAAGTAGAATGCATGGCAATTGCTACACCTGTAGCGCCTGTTCCACAAGAAAAAGTTTCATCTTCTACCCCACGTTCATAAGTACGAACTGAAAAAGTGTCAGGACTCTTTTGTTCAACAAAATTAATATTACAACCGCTGGCATCATACAAATCAGAATATCTCAATTTAGCACCTTCGTTTTTTACATCAATATGTTCTAAATCTTTAACCATTTGCACATGATGTGGTGAGCCCGTATATACAAATTCATGAGTATCAAAATGTTTCACATTATCAACATCAATCATTTGTAAAGCAATTAAATCTTTATCAATTTTAGCATAATGATATCCGTCAGAAGCTTCAAAATGCGCTTCGTTTTTAATAACACCTAATTGTTTTGCAAAGGCTACTAAACAGCGACCACCATTTCCACACATGGTACTCGTACTACCATCGGAATTATAATACACCATAGTAAAATCATATTTCTCATGATTTTCTAACAATATTAAACCGTCACCACCAATGCCAAAACGTCGGTCGCATAAAAATTCAATCAGTTTGGTATTATTTTTGGGAAATGTATTATTACGATTATCAATCATAACGAAATCGTTTCCGGTTCCTTGGTATTTATAAAAATTAATTTGCATAGTACAAAGATATTTATTTTTTTGCACAAAATATTGAAATCAATTTTTCAAATGCTAAAAACGTGTTAAACATTGTTAACCGTGAGTTAAACGAAATTTAAAATTTAAAAAACCTATTTATATTTACATAGAAAAATAAATTTAAAAATGAACAAGATGAAAAATTTAGGAAGTCTATTTATTGTATCATTAGTGAGTGGTGCCGTTACTTTGGGTGCCTATAAATTCATTGAAAGCAGAAAAAGCGATTCGTTTATTACCACTTCTCCAAATTATAATGCTAAAAATGTAAGTTATAATGGAGCGGAAAATGTTGATTTTACGATTGGAGCTGATAAAGCTGTTCATAGTGTAGTTCACGTAAAAAATGTTTCCGTACGAACGGTTTATGATCCGTTTGCTAGTTTTTTCTATGGTCAAGGCGAAGCACATCAACAAGAACAAATTGGAACAGGTTCCGGAGTTATTGTTTCAGAAGATGGTTACATTGTAACGAACAACCACGTAATTCAGGACGCTACCGAATTAGAAGTTACTTTAAATAATAACAAAGCTTACAAAGCCAAATTAATTGGAACCGATAGTAAAATGGACATCGCATTATTAAAAATTGATGCCGATGAGAAATTACCTTTTATTGTTTTTGGAAATTCTGATAATATTAAAGTTGGAGAATGGGTTTTGGCTGTTGGTAATCCGTATCAATTGAATTCTACGGTTACAGCTGGAATTATTTCGGCGAAAGCAAGAAATTTAGACAAAGCGAGTATCCAATCTTTTATACAAACTGATGCTGCCGTAAATCCTGGAAACAGTGGTGGTGCGTTAGTTAACACGAGTGGAGAATTAATCGGAATTAACACGATGATTTCTTCGCCAACAGGAAGTTATGCAGGTTATTCTTTTGCGGTTCCTTCTAACATAACGAAAAAAATCATTGAAGACTTAATGAAATTTGGAAACGTACAACGTGGCATTTTAGGAGTTGAAGGTGGCGAATTAAATGCAGAAGCCGCAAAAAGATATGGAATCAAGCAAACGGAAGGTTATTATGTGAGTAAAGTCAACCGAAATTCAGGTGCAGAAAAAGTTGGAATTGAAAAAGGTGATGTTATTGTTAAATTAGATGACAAAAAAATTTCTTCATCTGCTGAAATGGCTACAATTATAAATACTAAAAGACCAAATGATATTGTAAAAGTTTCTCTTTTAAGAGATGGGAAAAACTTAGCTTTTAATGTACCATTAACTAAAAAAGAATTAATCGCATACGAATTTAACGGAATTGAATTTGAAGATTTAGATACTGCCGACAAAAAACGTTTCAATTTGAAAAGCGGTATCAAAATCAAAGAAGTTACTAATGCTGATTATGCAGAATATGCGGAAGATTTAAAAGGTTCGATTGTGACACAAGTAGATAATATGCGAGCAATAGACATGGAAAGTGTTTCGGCGTATTTAGCTAAAAAAGAGTCGAATGAAAAAACACGTTATCAAATTATTGCTAAAAACGGACAAATGTATCGTATCTTTTTATAAATCAAATTCATAATAATTTATAAAAAATCGCAAAGTAGAAATGTTACTTTGCGATTTTTCTTTTTAATCGAATTCGTAATAAGTTCCAAATTCAAATCCGTAAGCGTTTAGTCCAAAATTTGGTTTTTGAATATTAGCATTAGAAGCATGTCGATACATTCCTTTAATATCAAAAGAAATATTTTTCATTTTATAATTGTAGCCAATAGAAAAAACATCGCTAAAGGCAAATCCTTTTTTTAAACGTTCTGTATCGGTATCAATATACATTGGACCGGTATTTAAAGTGGCATACAAAGAGGAATGTAACGTTAAATATCTTCTGTAAACTGCACCAATGTTTAAAACATATTCATTTATAGTTTTAGGCTGCATAAACTTGGCTCTAAGTTCATCACCATTTTCAACAGTATGACTAATAAACCAATAATTTAACATTTGATGTTTAGAACGATAATAACTTGGTTCCACTAATATTTCCCAGCTATGTTTTCTTTTTCTCGACCAATTAAAGTGATTAGAAAACTTAACTATACTACTTTCATAAGCATAATCATGTTCTTGTTTAATAATTCTATTGTGATTTCCATAACCTAAGATAATACCAGTTCGCAACCATTTGAATTTCGGAATAGAATCTTGAGAATGAGCAAAAAAGCAAAAAAATAAACTAAAAAGGATCAAATATTTAATTTTCATAGCGGAGATTTTCGCCAAAATTAGAAAAAGTAAATTTAATATGATATAGAATTAGCCCATTTACAACACCAATCGTTAAAAAATAGAAAAAAGTTTTACGAAAACGATTGAAATATATACTTTTGCATCAAATTAGTAACACAATCTATATTTTCATGAACAACAACACTATTTACGAAAAAGAATTAGCTTTTCAAGCAGACAGAAGAAAAGCATGTGTAGAATTCGTTAGAATTATAAGCGATTTATGGTTCGACAAATCTATTGAACTAGTATTATTTAGAAATCAATTGATTGATAGAAATGTTAGTGACATCATCAACTTACACGAATATGCTGGTGCTTTTGTGGAAAAACCAATTAACATTTTTGATTCGGTTGAAATTGCTAGAGCTATTGAAAATTTAGATTTACCACCATCTCGTATTGATATCGGAAAATTAACTTACGAATTTCACTTAGAAGACGATAAATATAACGATGCAACTGCTTTCGTAATTGATAAATTAAAGAATGCAAAAGATACTTCAGAAATTAAACCTAAAGATGTAGTACTTTACGGTTTTGGACGTATTGGTCGTTTATTAGCTCGTGAAATGATGAGCAAAATTGGTAAAGGACAACAATTACGTTTACGTGCTATTGTAACTCGTGATAAAAACGATGCAGTTTTATTAGAAAAACGTGCTTCTTTATTACGTTATGATTCAGTTCACGGTGATTTCGAAGGTTCAGTTTCTGCAGATCCAGAAAATAATGCTTTAATTATCAACGGAACAACTGTTCATATTATTACAGCAAATTCTCCAGAAGAAATTGACTATACTGCATACGGAATTAACGATGCATTAGTAATTGACAATACTGGTGCATTTACAACTGAAGAAGCTTTAGCAAGACATTTAACTTCTAAAGGAGTGGATAAAGTTTTATTAACAGCTCCAGGTAAAGGTGTTCCAAATATCGTTTATGGTGTAAACCATGAAGATTATAACCCAGATGAAGTGAAAATTTTCTCTGCTGCTTCTTGTACAACTAACGCTATTACTCCAATTTTAGCTGTAGTTGAAGAAACTTTAGGAGTTGTAAAAGGACATTTAGAAACTATCCACGCCTATACAAATGACCAAAACTTAGTGGATAATATGCATAAAAAATACCGTCGTGGTAGAGCAGCTGGTTTAAACATGGTAATTACTGAAACTGGTGCTGGTAGTGCGGTTGCAAAAGCTTTACCAAGTTTAGCTGGAAAATTAACTTCAAATGCTATTCGTGTTCCAGTTCCAAATGGTTCATTAGTTGTTTTAAATTTAGAAGTTGGTAGAGAAACTTCAGTTCAAGAATTAAATAATATCATGAAAAAATATGCTTTAGAAGGAAACTTAGTAGAGCAAATTAAATATTCAATGAACAATGAATTAGTTTCTTCTGACATTGTAGGAACAGCACAGCCATCAATTTATGATAGTAATGCTACTTTAGTTTCTGGAGACGGGAAAAACATTGTATTATACATTTGGTACGATAATGAATATGGTTACAGCCACCAAGTAATTCGTTTAGCTAAATATATTGCTAAAGTAAGACGTTACATGTACTACTAGTAGATATCAAACTATAAATTAAGAATCCGTCTCTATCCAAAAAATGAGACGGATTTTTTTATGAATTATTTTGTAACTTTACTAAACAAACCAAAAACTATAACTTATGAGAATTATCAAAAAATTACTGATTTTTATTTTGGCATTAATAGGATTGCTATTAGTTGTGGCGCTTTTTATTCCTAATGAATACACAGTTACACATACCATTACAATCAATAAACCTCAAAAAGAAGTGTATGATTATGTTAAAAATCTTAAAAATCAAGAAGAATGGAGTTCTTGGGTTTTAGCTGATCCTAATATTAAATTAACTTATTCGGGAGTGGATGGAACTGTAGGCGCAAAACAAACTTGGAAAGGAAATGAAGATGTGGGTGAAGGTAGTCAAACCATAACAAAACTAGATGGAGAACGCATTGATATCGATTTGCATTTTGTAAAACCATTTGAGGGTGATAGTAAAGCCGCATCAATTATTAAAGCAGTAGATGCCAACTCTTGTACCCATACAGAAGAATTTTATGGAACCGAATCCTATCCAAAAAACTTAATGTCATTATTAGCTAAAAAGTTTATTGGAGATGCCTTCGAAAAAAATGGCGAAAACCTTAAAAAAGCTTTAGAGAAATAATTCAATTTCAAAATAAAAAAGCCAAACTAAATGTTTGGCTTTTTTATTTTGAAAATTATTCTACTTTCTTCTGCGTAAAATAATAAATCGGAATTCCAAGCAATACAATAAACAATCCTAATCCTGTATTTTTTGTATCATAAATCAATAATGTAATACAAATTAAAGATGTCATTACAATATATAAAAGC
>CAMLRV010000109.1 GCA_946482495.1 uncultured Flavobacteriia bacterium | reverse complement strand
TGAACCAAGTAATTCTGCCGGAATGCCTATTTATGGACAAATTCAATCTTTTGACATTACCAATGTTTTGATTGTTGTGGTTCGTTATTTTGGTGGTGTAAAATTAGGAGTTGGAGGCTTAATTTCGGCATATAAAACTACTGCTCAGCTAACTTTAGAAGAAGCTCATATTATTGAAAAGACGATTGACAAGCATTTCAAAATTACTTTCGATTATAAAAACATGAATAAAGTGATGCGAATTATAAAAGAAAAAAACATAGATATTGTCAATCAAAAAATGGAGCTGAATTGCGAAATTGAAATTGCTACGCGAAAAAAAAATGCCAAACCAATATTTGACATTTTTTCTACTTTATTTGAAATTGAAATTGAAGAAATTGAGAATTAATTTTTATTCAAACATTGTCAGTCTGAGCGGAGTCGAAGACATCACATAACACTTTGACTCCGCTAAGTGTGAAAATAATATCTATTTCTTACAAATACAATAACACGACAATCCGTAAATTCGAATTCCAATTTTTTGCAATAATTGCGCGAAAATAAAATCGAGTTGCAAAACGGTAGTGATTAATTTCGATTTAAACGAACTTCCTGTCCAATTATCAATAGAAGCTTTTTTATTTTTATTAAAAATACTTTCTAACCATCTTACGATTAATAACGAAGTAAAATAATATCCTTTGTTTTTAATTTCGAAATCATACTTTTTTAAAACATCTTGCAATTGATCCAAATTGTATCTTCTATAATGTCCAAGCAACACATCATGATTGGAAAAAACCGATTGAAATGCTGGAACTGCAAATAAAAAATAATTATTCTTTTGAGTGAGATGATTTAAAATCTCATTTTCATTTTCCAAATGTTCCAAAACATCCATACACAAGAACAATACATTCTCTTCTGTTTGAAAATCAGACAAATAATTCATTAAGTTTTGCACATAATGAATTGGATTTTCGCCATAATTATCTTTCAACTGAGAAATTATTTCAGAAGAATAAGCCGTATCAATCGTAAAATATTCCTCCGCTAAATTTTGTTTATAAATTTCATTAATGATAAAAGCATCTCCACCACCAATATCCACAATTCGTTTTACTGGAAATTTAATGTTAGATGATTTTAACAATCGAAACAGGACATCTCGTCTTGAAATTTCCCATGGATGTCGTTGATAATTTTGTTTATCGAAAAGTCTATCGAATTCGGTTAAATCCATCTTATATTAATTGATTTATTTTTTCTAAAACATAAGAAGGTGGAGCCATTGGTCTTCCCGTTTTAGCATCTACAAAAACCAACATAGAGTAACCAGTTGTTAACAAATGATTTTCTTCATTATACACTTCATACTCAAATTCTATCTTTACAGAGGTCTGACTTTTCAAGATAGTTTTCACACGCAACAAATCGTCATAACGAGCGGGTTTTTTATAATTCATTGAAATAGAAACCACAGGAAGCATTACCCCATTTTCTTCCATCCATTTATATGAAATTCCTAGGTTTCGTAACCACTCCACCCTACCAATTTCAAAGTATTGCACATAATTACCATGGTAAACCACACCCATTTGATCTGTTTCTGCGTACCTAACTCGTACCGTAAATTCGTATTCTTTCATTCTATTTTTTTTGTATTTAAAAACTTAAAAATTTTATGTTAAGAAAATATTAAACCAGTCTTAATTTTGTTTACAACAATATTTTTTAATTTACAATAGCAATTCATTTTTTTTTATAAAATTTTGTTCACATATTTGCCTTCCTAATATGAATTACTTATCAATATAAAAATTGATTAATTTTTATTCTTTATTAGACTACAAAAACTATAAAAAAACTAAAAAAAATTATAATCTATGACTAAAGCAGCAAAATCTGTTTGGAATAATTGTCTGTCTTTCATAAAGGACAACATCCAGGAACAAGCCTACAAAACTTGGTTTGAACCGATTGTGGCAATTAGTCTAACAGAAGACAATGCTTTACATATTCAAGTTCCTAGTAAATTTTTCTACGAGTGGCTTGAAGAACACTATGTTATAATTTTAAAAACTGCATTAACTAAAGAACTTGGAAACCAAGCAAAGCTAGTGTATAAAATTAAAATGGAAAACACTTATGGTAATAAACTTCCATTTACAGAGCAAATTCCTAGTACACATAGAACTTCAGTTAAAACTCAAGAAATTGACGTACCAGTTGTGAATAAAAATCCGGAATTAAAAAATCCATTTATTATTCCAGGTATCCGAAATGTAAAAATTGAATCTCAATTAAATGCTAATTATAGTTTTGATAACTTTTTAGAAGGTGACTCTAACAGATTATCAAGAAGCGCAGGTATGGCAGTTGCCAATAAACCAGGTGGAACTTCTTTTAACCCATTATTAATTTTTGGTGGAGTTGGATTAGGTAAAACACACTTAGCGCATGCTATAGGCGTTGAAATTAAAGACAAATTTCCAGAAAAAACAGTTCTATATATTTCTGCTGAAATTTTCACACAGCAATATATTGAATCCGTTAAGAAAAATACTAGAAATGATTTTATTCACTTCTATCAATTAATAGATGTATTAATTATTGACGATGTTCAATTTTTATCAGGAAAAGCAGGAACACAAGATGTATTTTTCCACATCTTCAATTATTTACACCAAAACGGCAAGCAAGTTATCTTAACGTCTGATAAGGCTCCAGTTGACATGCAAGATATTGAACAACGTTTGTTATCGCGTTTCAAATGGGGATTATCTGCAGAATTGCACCAACCAGATTACGAAACAAGAATTTCAATCTTAAGAAACATCTTGTACAGAGACGGTGTGGAAATGCCAGAAGAAATTTTAGAATATGTTGCTAAACATATTAAATCTAACGTAAGAGAATTAGAAGGTGCAATTATCTCATTAATTGCTCAATCTTCATTCAACAAACGTGAGGTAACTATTGAATTAGCAAAACAAGTAGTAGAAAAGTTTGTAAAAAATATCAAACGTGAAATTTCTATCGACTATATTCAAAAAGTGGTTTCAGATTATTTCCAATTAGACACAGAAACGTTAAAATCTAAAACCAGAAAACGTCATATTGTTCAAGCGCGCCAGTTAGCTATGTATTTCTCTAAGAAATTCACAAAAGCATCTTTAGCCAATATTGGTTCACAAATTGGAGATAGAGATCACGCTACTGTTTTGCATGCCGTTAAAACGGTTGACAACTTAGTATCTACTGACAAACAATTTAAAAAGTTTGTTGAAGACATTAACAAAAAGCTTAGTATCTAAATATGTCCGTAAAAGTTTTAATGGTTTGTTTAGGCAATATTTGTCGCTCGCCATTAGCTGAAGGCATTTTACAAGCTAAACTTCCAAATAATTATTTTGTAGACAGTGCTGGAACTGGAAATTGGCACGTAGGTGAAGCACCTGACAAACGATCTGTTGCTACAGCACGAAAATTTGGTGTAGACATTAGCCAACAAAAATGCAGACAAATCACTAAATCCGATTTTGAAACTTTCGACTATATTTATGTAATGGATAATTCTAATTACAAAAATGTTATGGCTATTGCCCCGAATGAAGAGGCGAAACAAAAAGTAAAAGTCATTTTAAACGAATTATATCCTAATCAAGACTTAGAAGTTCCCGACCCATATTATGGAGATTTACAAGGTTTTGAAAAGGTTTATAAAATGTTAGACGAAGTTTGCGATGTTATTGCAAATAAAATAAATTCATAAGAACTGTATTTTCTTTCTTTATAAAATTAAAAGATGAGCACAACATCAAAATTTGGTAAATTATATTTAATTCCGTGTACTTTATCTAACCCAGGAGAAATTACTATCAATCCATTTGATGTTATTCCAGCTCAGATAAAAAATTGCGTGGATCAAATTGATTATTATATTGTGGAGCATAGCAAAACATCGAGAAAGTTTATCAAAAGCATTGCACCAGAAAAAGTTCAAGCCTCATTAACACTTTTCGAATTAAATAAACACACTGAGGTTAACGAACATTACGAAATGATCAAACCGCTTTTAAATGGAATTAATGTAGGTTTAATGAGTGAAGCAGGTTGTCCTGGTGTGGCTGATCCAGGTGCTGTAATTGTAAAATTAGCTCATGAAAAAGGCATTCAAGTAGTGCCACTAGTTGGTCCGAGTTCTATATTATTAGCCTTAATGGCAAGCGGAATGAACGGACAAAGTTTTGCTTTTACTGGCTACTTGCCAATTGATAAAAACGAAAAGAAAACTGCTTTAAGAAACCTTGAAAAATGGTCGCAAGAGAAAAATCAGGCGCAAATTTTCATGGAAACTCCTTATAGAAATAATAAATTTTTGGAAGATATTTTGGCTACACTTCATCCACAAACTAATTTATGTGTAGCTTGTGACATTACATTGCCAACTGAATTTATTAAAACAAAAAGTGTAAACGACTGGAAAAAACAAAAGGTCGATTTACACAATCGACCTTGTATTTTTGTCATTCAAAAAAATTAAAGTATAACTTTAGCAAATCTATTAGGATTAATGTTTGAAGTATCGTAATCATTAAACTTTTTAATGTAAGATCTTAACGAGGTTCCGAAACCATCTTTAAATCCATTTTTACCATTACTTCTTAAATACGTTTTTACAGAACTCGCTCCAGCTAAATGCGCAGCGGCTAATAAGCCCGATTCTGTAATTTTGATTCCATTTATTACTCTACCCGAGTAATTTCTAATTTCCTTTCTTAATTCCCATTTATTGATACACATTAAAGCATATAATGCTTTTTCTTGTAAGATAGGATTTTTAAGAAAATTGTTAAAATCGTAAATACCAACATTTCTTAAAGTACTTCTTCCAAATTGATATTTACCCATGTAGCCGTAAGCATTAACTAAATCATACATTCCGGCAGATTCTTTAACTGCTAATGCTTGTTTGAAACCGATAAAAGTTTTTCCAGTAAAAGGAACATTATAATCTAACTTTTTCGATTCATCTTCTGAAGGAACTCGATAATCATAAACTTCAGTATCTTCAATATGAAACCCGTCTACTGATTCATCTTTAAATGCACTAAAACCAGAACTAATTACGGCAATAAATGCAATTGCTACTCCAAAATAAATAATGTCTTTTCTCATGTAAGTTTGTTTCTCAATTGGGCAAAAACTAATTTTTAGCAAAGTGAAAGATTGAGATAAATCTGACAACTCCAATTGAATTAATCGAGACAAAGATACAACTTCTTTTAATTATTTTTCTGAAAATCAACTTGTTAACATTTTTTTAAGACGTAAAAAATGGCTAAAAATCCCTTTAACCGCATTGACTTACAGGAGTTTAAAGGTTTTTAAATTGTTGATAAATTTTTCTGTCTTTTAGATAAAAAGTATCAAAAAATCGATAAAAATAAGTGTGAAAAATACGAAAAACACAAAATTATTGCCCTTTCATATATAAAATTGTTCCAAATGTTTTAACAGCAATATTTATATCAAGAAAAATATTACGATGTTTAATATAGTATAAATCATATTCTAATTTCATTAAACTATCTTCTAATGTTTCACCATAAGGATAATTAATTTGAGCCCATCCCGTTAATCCTGGTTTTACAATATGTCTGGTATGATATAATGGTATTTCACTCGCAATTTGATCCACAAAAACTTTACGTTCTGGTCTTGGACCAATAATAGACATTTCGCCTTTTAAAACATTAATAAACTGAGGAAATTCATCAATTCTAGTTTTACGTAATAACTTTCCAAAAGGAGTGATTCTAGAATCGTTTAAAGTGGCAAATACAGCTCCATTTTTCTCAGCGTTCACAATCATCGTTCGCAGCTTATAAATTTCAAACGGAATTTCTTTTCTTCCGATACGCTCTTGACTAAACAATAGTGGTCCTCTATTCCAAATTAAATTAAATACAAAAATTAAAGGCATAATAGCAAATAAAACCAAAAGTCCAATTATTGAAATTACTATATCAACTATCCTAACTATTATCAAATAAAGTGCATTTTGCTTTTTTGAAAATGGAAAAAACTTATAAAGTGATTTATCTTTTAAATGTAAAGGAATTCTATTTGTAAGTTCCTCATAAACATCTTCGTACTGTGTAATTGGGATTCCGTTTTCAGAAACTTCTAATAACTTATTGTATACTTCAATAGATGTATTTTTAGAATCATTGGCAATAACAATCTCTGAAATAAAATTATCAGTTAAAAATTGATCTATTTCGTTTAAACTTAACCAATAACCTGATAAAGAATTACTTTGACCATTAAAATCTTCATCTACAAATTTTATTATTTTGATATGTGGATTGTTAATGGTTAACTCTTTAGATAATTTATTAAAATCTTTACTTCTACAAACTAACACAATTGGTTTATAAAAACGTTTTGAAGCTAGTAAATAAATGTATAAAAATCTCCAAATAGTTAGAGCCAGAAGAATCACAAAAAACAGTAGAAACAATTCAACACGTTTTTTTGGAAATGAAGGTGTAATTACGGGAGTGAATAAAAAAAATAGAGATGTAAAAAAAGTCGTTAGCAATAATCCTTTAGTAATTTTATTTGCAAAACTTACAATTACTAAATTATACATTTCAAAAACGGTTCCTAATAAAGTTAAGTAGATTGCAATTATTGGAATCCAAAAAAAGTCATGTTTTAATTCTGAAAAGTATCTTAAATCTGTAAAAACATTTGCTAAAAACAAAAAGCCCACAACAAAAACGACATCAAAAACTCTAAGAAGAATTTTTCGTTCCGATATTTCGAAATGTTTTTTATATGGCTTTGTCATTGTTCAGTTTTGAAAACTAAATATATAAAAAAATGGTTTAAAAACAACTATGATTATAGGATATTAACGTAATAATTTAAGCCACTGACTTTCAACCATTTTCCAATCCATTTCAAAAATCATACTTTTAGCATTGCGAATAATTTCAATTGTTTGCGTTGGAAAATGGATACAATTTTCAATTTTTTCCACCATTTCAACAAAATTATTATCCTTTACTAAATAACCATTTTTAGAATCCGTAATTAAAAATGGGAGTCCACCAACGTTCGTGGAAATAACTGGTAAGCCAATTGCCATGGCCTCTAACACACTAACTGGGGTATTATCAAAATGTGTTGTATTAATAAAAATATCATGATTTTTTGCTAAATCAATCCATTCATTTTTAGTTAATTTCCCTGTGAAATTTACATTTAAATTTAAATGCTCTGCATATTTTTTTGTGGTTTCTAAACTTCCGTCTTTATCTGGTCCAAC
>CAMLRV010000108.1 GCA_946482495.1 uncultured Flavobacteriia bacterium | reverse complement strand
AGTTTTTTCAAATTGTGTTTCGTTTTTCCTCACTAATAAAGTCATAACTTGAATGTCTTCTCCAACAGGAATTACAAGCCTTCCACCTATTTTCAATTGACCTAAAAGAGCTGGTGGAATTATTGGTGCGCCAGCCGTAACAATAATACTATCAAATGGTCCATATTGTGGCAAGCCTTTATAACCATCACCAAAAGATAAATGTGTTGGACGAATTCCTAATTTAGGTAATAATAATTTAGTGGTTTTAAACAATTCATTTTGCCTTTCTATCGAATACACTTTAGCTCCTAAATTCACCAAAACTGCAGTTTGATAACCACTTCCCGTCCCTATTTCTAATACTTTATGATCTTTTTCAACTTGTAATAATTCACTTTGATATGCCACAGTATAAGGTTGTGAAATCGTTTGACCTGCGCCAATAGGAAATGCTTTGTCTTGATAAGCAAAATCTTCAAAACTTGAATTTAAAAACAAATGACGTGGGATTTTTTGAATCGCTTTTAGTACATTTTCATCTTTAATTCCTTTTTCTCTTAATTGCTTAACAAGCTGATTTCTTAGTCCTTGATGTTTGGCGGTATCTTTCACTTTGGCACGTATTATTTTTTGTAAAATTAGATGGAATTTTTGCAATAAACAAAATTTAAATTCCAAAAAAAGCAAATCTCAAATTCCAGGTTCAAAATTAAATCTCTAAGAAAAATTGGAATTTATTAAATGTTGGAATTTCTTATTTTATTACTATTTTTGATGAAATTTATTTTTATGCTTAAAGTTGGAGTTTTAGGTGCTGGACACTTAGGAAAAATACACTTACGATTATTAAATCAGTCTGAAAAATATGAATTAGTTGGTTTCTTTGATCCTTTTGAAGAAAATGCAAATAAAGTTGCTGCCGAATTCGGTTATACAAAATTCGATTCTATTGAAAGTTTAATTGCGGCAGTTGATGTGGTTGATATAGTTACACCAACAATTCAGCATTTCGAATGTGCAAAAATGGTAATTGAAGCTGGAAAACATATTTTTATCGAAAAACCAATTGCTACAACTGTTGAAGAAGCCGAAGAAATTGTCACTTTAGCTAACAAATATAACGTAAAAGGTCAAGTTGGACATGTAGAACGTTTCAATCCAGCATTTACAGCGGTAAAAGATAAAATCAATAAACCCATGTTTATTGAAACACATCGTTTAGCAGAATTTAACCCACGTGGTACAGATGTTCCAGTGGTTTTAGATTTAATGATTCACGATATTGATGCGATATTAAGTGTGGTTAAATCGAAAGTAAAAGCTGTTAATGCGAGCAGTGTAGCCGTTATTTCCGATTCTCCAGATATTACGAACGCTCGTTTAGAATTTGAAAATGGTTGTGTAGCAAATATCACAGCAAGTAGAATTTCTATGAAGAACATGCGTAAATCAAGATTTTTTCAAAAAGACGCTTACATTTCTGTTGATTATTTAGATAAAATTTGTGAAGTGGTTCGTATGCAAGATGCTCCAGAAGTTCCTGGTGATTTTGATATGATTTTACAAAATGCTGAAGGTGTAAAAAAACAGATTTATTTTGATAATCCAAACGTGAATCCGAATAACGCCATCTTAGACGAATTAGAAACATTCGCAGATGCGATTAATAATAACACCACTCCAATTGTAACGTTGGAGGATGGAACGGAAGCGTTGCGAGTAGCTTATCAAATTATTGATTGTATTGGAAAGTAAAGCCTCCTAACCCCCAAAGTGGGAACATTAAAAAAAAACTAAAATTTATAACAAATAATTAAAACCCTACTTACCCCTAGTAGGAAAGTCCCCTTCGGGGATTTAGGGGCTTACAAAATGAAACAAGTAGCCGTAATAGGATCAGGAACAATGGGTAATGGAATTGCTCATACATTTGCACAAGCAGGTTTTACAGTAAAATTAATTGATATTTCTGAAAAATCATTAGAAAAAGGAATGGCAACAATCGCCGCTAACTTGGACAGAATGGTGACTAAAGGAAGTATTACTGAAGAGGACAAACACAAAACAATTTCAAACATTATTACTTACACTGATGTTAAAGATGGTGTAGTTGGTTGTGATTTAGTAGTGGAAGCAGCGACTGAAAACGTAGGTTTAAAAATGAATATCTTTAAACAATTAAGCGATATTTGTGACCATAACGTAATTTTAGCAAGTAATACTTCTTCAATTTCTATTACTCAAATTGCAGCTCAAGTGGTTCATCCAGAAAGAGTAATTGGTATGCACTTCATGAATCCGGTGCCAATTATGAAATTGGTTGAAATTATCCGTGGTTATTCTACATCTAATGAAGTAACTAAAATTATCATGGATTTATCTGTGAAATTAGGAAAAACTCCAACAGAAGTAAATGATTATCCAGGTTTCGTAGCAAACAGAATTTTAATGCCAATGATTAACGAATCTATCGAAACGTTATACAATGGTGTAGCTGGAGTTGCTGAAATCGATACGGTTATGAAATTAGGTATGGCACATCCAATGGGACCATTACAATTAGCTGATTTTATTGGACTTGATGTTTGTTTATCTATCTTAAATGTTATGTACGACGGATTTAAAAATCCAAAATACGCTCCATGTCCGTTATTAGTTAATATGGTAATGGCTGGAAAATTAGGAGTAAAATCTGGTGAAGGTTTCTACGATTATTCTGAAAGCAAAAAAGCAGAGAAAGTTTCTTCTCAATTTTCTAAATAATTAACAATGGATAATTGATAATTGATAATTTCACACACAAATTATTAATTGTCAATTGTCAATTATCAATTGAATAAATGAGCAAAATAATTCCTTTTAAAGCGGTTCGTCCCACAGCAGATAAAGTGGCGTTGGTAACCTGTAGAACATATGACGATTATAGTTCGGCTGAGCTTGCTGCTTGGTTAAATTTTAATCCGTATTCGTTTTTACACGTGATTCATCCTGCGTATGTGCATTCTCAAAAAATTACCATCGACAAGCGTTTTAAAGGAGTTTTGCATAAATATCAGGATTTTAAAAACGAAGATATTTTAACTTCTGAAGAAAAACCTGTGTTTTATTTGTATGAAATTCAGTCGAAAAGTCAAACTTTTACTGGAATTATTGCTGGAACTTCAGTAGAAGATTATCAGCAAAACATCATCAAAAAACACGAAGATACATTACAATATCGTGTCGAATTATTTAAAGATTATTTACATCAAACAGGTTTCAATACCGAGCCTGTTTTGATTACGTATCCTGATTCTGTTGAAATAAATACGTTCATTTCTTTACGTAAAAAAAGCGAACCTATTTATGCTTTCGCGACTCCAAATAAAGAAAAGCACACGTTGTGGAAAATCGATACACAATCGGAAATAGATTGGTTACAAGATCATTTCGAAAACATTCCAAATTTATATATTGCAGATGGACACCATCGTTCAGCTTCAGCGGAATTGTTATACGAACAAGACAAACATTTAGGGAACAATAATCTGAATTATTTCATGAGTTTTTTAATTGCCGAAAGTAATGTGAAAATTTATGAGTTCAATAGAATTATTCGCGATTTAAATGGATTAACGAAAGACGATTTCATTAAAAAATTATCGGAAAATTTCATCATCAAAACCAAAGATCAAGAATTGTGGAAACCTCAAAATAAGTTCGAATTTGGAATGTATTTAGATGGAAGTTTTTACGCATTATTCTTCAAACAAAATCAAAAAGAAACCTCTGTTCTTGAAAACTTAGATGCGCAAATTTTATACAACACGGTTTTAAATCCGTTATTGGGTATTGAGGATTTACGTAACGATGAACGCATCGATTATATTCCAGGAAAACAAAGTATTTCAGTAATTAAAGATTTGATTGATGAAGGTGAATATGAAGTAGGTTTTATGCTCTACCCGACTAACATTTCGGAAATTAAAACTATCGCAGATAACAATTTAATCATGCCTCCAAAATCAACATACATTGAACCGAAGTTTAGAAGTGGTTTGGTGGTTTATGAATTGTAATTCTTATATACGATTTACGATTTTTGATTTACGAAGTTTGAAGAATAAAAATAAACTTAAGTTATGTCAATAGCTCAAAACCTAACTCAAATAAAATCCCAACTTCCAACTCACGTCACTTTGGTAGCGGTTTCTAAAACCAAACCCGTTTCAGATTTAATGGAAGCATATACTGCTGGTCAACGCATTTTTGGAGAAAACAAAATCCAGGAAATGACCGAAAAATGGGAACAAATGCCAAAAGATATCGAATGGCATATGATTGGTCACGTACAAACCAATAAAGTCAAGTTTATGGCGGAATACGTGAGTTTAGTTCATGGTGTAGATAGTTTGAAATTATTAGAAGAAATTAATAAACAAGCCAAAAAACACAATAGAGTTATTGATTGTTTATTACAAGTTCATATCGCAGAAGAAGAAACAAAATTTGGTTTGAATGAAGAGGAATTGAATGAGATTTTGACATCTGAAAATTTTAAAAATTTAGAAAATATCAAAATTGTTGGTCTAATGGGAATGGCAACATTTACAGAAAATCAATCACAAATTGAAAAAGAATTCAAGCATTTGAAATCTATTTTTAATAAAAATCAATCACTGAACACTAAAAACTGTAAACTGAACACTATCTCAATGGGAATGTCTGGCGATTATCAACTCGCAATTTCATGTGGAAGTACAATGGTTCGAATTGGAAGTAGTATATTTGGCAATAGAAATTATCAATAAGACAATTATTTTAAACTGAATACTAAAAACTGAACACTGCATACTGATTTGTACTCAATAATCGACATAGAAACCACGGGCGGACAATACAATGAGGAAGGTATTACAGAAATTGCCATTTATAAATTTGACGGACAAGAAGTTGTGGATCAGTTTATAAGTTTGGTGAATCCGGAAAAACCTATACAACCTTTTGTAGTAAAACTAACGGGTATTAATAGTGCCATGCTTCGTAGTGCACCAAAGTTTTATGAAGTAGCCAAACGAATTATTGAAATTACTGAAGGCACAATTGTAGTGGCTCATAACGCGAGTTTCGATTACCGAATTTTACAAACCGAATTCAGAAGATTAGGTTACGATTTTAAAAAACCTACACTTTGTACCGTAGAATTAGCCAAAAAGATCATTCCAAATTTACCATCCTATAGTTTAGGAAAATTGGTGCGCTCGTTGGGAATCCCGATGGCAGACAGACACAGAGCAAGTGGAGATGCCATGGCAACAGTGAAGTTATTCAAAATGTTATTGGCTAAAGATTTAGAAAAAGAAATCGTAAAAAGTTTTGTAAAAACGGAAATCAAAGCTGGTTTATCACCAAAATTATTAGACATCGTTGAGAAATTACCATCAAAAACGGGTATCTACTATATTCATAATGAAAAAGGTGATTTAATATATATTGGAAAAAGTAAAAACATTAAAAAACGTGTGAATCAACATTTTACGGGCTCAAATTCGAAAAGTAAAAAAATTCAACGTGATGTGTATGCCGTAACTTTTGAAGAAACAGGTTCCGAATTAATAGCTCTTTTGAAAGAATCGGAGGAAATTAAAATTAATAAACCTCTATACAACAGAGCACAACGTAAAACGCTTTTCAATTTTGCGATGTATTCTCATGTTGATACAAATGGATATTTAGCCTTATCGATTGAAAAAGCAGATGGTAGAAAAAAAGAAATCACTTCATTTGTAAGTTTACAAGAAGGAAGAAATTTATTATTCCGAGTAACATCGAATCATCATTTATGTCAAAAAATAAACGGATTATATGAAAGTAAGGCCGCTTGTTTTCAATATAAACTTAAAGAATGTTTTGGTGCTTGTATTCAGGAAGAAAATACTGAAACCTACAACGAACGTGTTCATAACTGTATTGATGAACTACAATTTGATAACAACAGTATGGTTGTGGTTGACAAAGGCAGAACAATTGAAGAACGCTGTGCCGTTTTAATTGAAAATGGAGTTTACAAAGGCTATTGCTTCTTCGATTTGAATTATCAAATTACGAATGCAGATGTGCTAAAAAATATTCTTATCCCGATGCAAAATAACCGCGATACCACTCATATTATCAAAAGTTATTTGAGAAAAAATAAAGTAATGCGAATTATGAAGTTTTAACTCAAAGTCGAAAGATTGAAGTTGGAAGCTGGAAATTTTGCAAATAATATTAAATAGAAAAATTGAATTATCTCATTACCATTATCGGTCCAACAGCCATAGGAAAGACTTCCTTAAGTATTGCTTTGGCGCAACATTTTGGTTGTGATATTATTTCTTGTGATAGTCGACAATTTTTTAAAGAAATGTCAATTGGTACTGCCGTTCCATCTGAAGAAGAATTAACTGCTGCTCCACATCATTTCATTCAAAATAAATCCATTTTCGAACATTATTCAGTTGGCGATTTTGAACAAGAAGCTCTAACTAAATTAGAAGAATTATTTCAGAAAAATAACATCCAAATTATGGTTGGAGGTTCAGGTTTATATGTCGATGCCGTTTTAAAAGGTTTCGATGAATTTCCAGATATTGATGAAAGTATTCGTACTGAAATTAATTCTAAATATGATGAATTAGGTATCGAATTTCTTCAAGAAAAATTACAAGAATTAGACATCGAATTTTATCAAAAAATACTATCTGAAAACCCACAAACGTTACAAAATCCGCAACGCATGAAACGCTTTGTTGAGGTTTGTATAGGAACTGGACTTCCCTATTCTAGTTTTATTGGTAAACGCAAAAACACTAGAAACTTCACTCCAATTGTCATTGGTTTAGAAGCTGATAGAGAAATTATGTACAACCGAATTAACCAGCGTGTGGATATTATGGTAAATGAAGGCTTGATTAATGAAGTAAAAACTTTACTTCCAAATCAGAATTTAAATGCCTTGCAAACTGTTGGTTACCGAGAATTATTTGATTATTTCAATGAGAAAATTTCTTTAAACGAAGCCATTGAACAAATCAAAATGAACACACGCAGATTTTCAAAACGTCAAATGACATGGTTTAAACGAACTGAAAATGCAACTTGGTTCGATTTTGAAACTGATAGAAAAAAAATAATTGAAGAAATCGAATCACAAATCCAAAATTCGTAAATCGTAAATCTCAAATCTTAAATCAAATGCCTGTTTCTCCAGACTTTACTTCTATTTACACACATGATTTTGAAATTGGGTTTCAACATTGTTATGCTACAGGTTTTTTAAAGCATACAGAGATTTGCAATTTATTTCAAATTGTTGCAGGAATTCATGCCG
>CAMLRV010000107.1 GCA_946482495.1 uncultured Flavobacteriia bacterium | reverse complement strand
AATTGTTTTCTTCGATATCGAACAAGAAAATGCTAAAAATGAATTGGTTCAAAAAGAAAGAAATGAATTAATTAATTTAATGCTTGACGCGAAAAACAAAGGTTTAAAAACTCAGGAACCAAAGAAAAAATCTACAGGTCATTATCATTGTGATACACTTGGTGAAAAATGTAGAGTATTTCACGCTAAATACAATAACTAATGAAAAAACTAACATATATATTAGCATTAACTTCACTAGTAAGTTTTGCACAACAAACACCAGCGCCAAAGCAAACCAAATCCATTTTAATTATGGGTGGAACAGCACATTTAGGCAATGGAAAAATTCAAGAAAATAGTTTGATTTCTATTATTGATGGAAAAATAATGACGGTTGCAGACGGAACTTTAGCACGTCCAGCGAAACATGATATTGTTATTGATGCAAATGGAAAACATATTTATCCAGGTTTCATTGCTCCAAATTCAACTTTAGGATTAGTGGAAGTGGATGCAGTTCGTGCTTCTGATGACGAAAGTGAAATTGGAGAATTCAATCCGCATATTCGTAGCATTATCGCATACAATACCGAATCAAAAATTACCGAATCGGCAAGACCAAATGGTGTGTTGTTAGCACAAATTACACCTCGTGGTGGAAGAATTTCTGGAACTTCTTCTGTTGTACAATTAGATGCTTGGAATTGGGAAGATGCTATCGTAAGGGAAAATGACGGAATTCATATGCGTTGGCCAAGTAGCTATACTAAATTAGGCTGGTGGGCAGAACCTGGTGGAATTGAGCCTAACAAAAAATATGACGAACAAACCAAAGCCATTCAGTTATTTTTTGATCAATCTTTAGGCTTTTTGAATTCAGACAAAAAAGTAAAAGACATTCCTTATGAAGCTATGAATGGTTTACAAAATGGAGATAAAACCTTATATGTAAATGCCAACGGTGAAAAAGAAATTACGGATATTATCTTATTCAAAAAGAAAAACAATATTAAAAAATTAGTAATAGTTGGTGGTTATAATGCACATAAAATTGCCGATTTACTAAAAGAAAATAATGTTTCAGTTTTATTAAGAAGAATTCACGATGTACCAAATTCAGAAGATGAAGATGTGAATTTACCATACAAAATTGCTAAAATCTTAACGGATAAAGGAATTGTTGTCGGTTTAGAAAATTCTGGTGATATGGAACGTATGCAAACAAGAAACATACCTTTTTATGCAGGAACTTGTGCTGCTTGGGGAATGAATAAAGAAGACGCGTTGAAATTAATCACTTCCAACACCGCAAAAATTTTAGGAATTGATGCGAAATACGGTACATTAGAAGCTGGAAAAAGCGCAACCTTATTTATTTCTGAAGGTGATGCTTTAGATATGAGAACGAATAAATTATCTCAGGCTTTTATTGATGGAAGACAAATTAGTTTAGAAAGTCACCAAACAGAATTATATCAAAGATATAGAGAGAAATACGAAGAAAAAAGATAATTCATTCAAAGTCGCAAAGCTACCCGTTTTGCGACTTTGTTTTTATAACTAAAAAAAGATAACTTTGTAACTTAGATTCTTAGCAACTTAGTCACTCAAAATGAAACAAATCACGTCCATTCAAAATCCTTTTGTAAAAAACTTAGTCTTATTACAAGATAAAGCTAAAGCTAGAAAACAATCGGGAACTTTTATTATTGAAGGACAACGTGAAATTGAATTAGCTCAAAAAGGTGGTTATGAATTAGAAACTGTTTTGTTTTTACCTGAAATCATCTCAGAAACTCAAATCAAAAAATTAACCAATCAAAATATTGAGTTAATTGAAATTTCAAAAGAAGTCTACCAAAAATTAGCCTATCGTGATACAACCGAAGGAATAATTGCAATTGCCAAAACCAAAACATTACAATTATCTGAATTAAAATTATCTAAAAATCCATTAATTTTAGTCGCAGAAGGCTTAGAAAAACCAGGAAATTTAGGAGCCGTTTTACGAACAGCTGATGCTGCGAATATTGATGCCGTAATTATTGCCAATCCAAAATCAGATATGTATAATCCAAATATTGTGCGCTCAAGTGTAGGATGTTTGTTTACGCGTCAAATTGCTGTTGCCACTTCTGAAGAAGCAATCGATTTTCTAAAAGAAAAAAATATTAATATTTATTGTGCAACGTTACAAGATTCGGCAACGTATCATACCCAAAATTATAACGAACCAACCGCTTTAGTTGTAGGAACAGAAGCAACAGGAATTACAGAAGTTTGGAGAAAAAACTCCACCAAAAATATTAATATTCCCATGCAAGGCATTATCGATTCCATGAATGTTTCTGTAGCCGCAGCAATTTTATTATTCGAAGCAAAAAGACAAAGAGGGTTTTAAAATGTGCCAATTATCAATTAGCCAATGTGCAAAAGAAAATCCTTTTAATCCTTTCAATCTGCGTGAAATAAAAAAACTAAAAAATAAACATATGAAAAAACTACTATTACTCTCACTCCTAACTACATTCTGTGGTTTTTCTCAAATTACAGAAAAACAAATTGATGAAGTAGCAGAAAACACGCTTAAAGCTTTTAATGTTCCTGGAATTGCCATTGCTGTTGTTAAAGATGGGAAAATCATTCATAGCAAAGGTTATGGGGTAAAATCGATACTTAAAAAAGATAAAGTAGACGGTAATACACTTTTCGGAGTGGCTTCTAATAGTAAAGCATTCACAACGGCAGCAATTGCGATGTTAGTGGACGAAAAAAAGATGAACTGGGATGATAAAGTTGTAAAGCATTTACCCAACTTTAAAATGTATAACGATTATGTTACGAATGAATTTACGGTTCGCGATTTAGTAACACATAGAAGTGGTTTAGGATTGGGCGCTGGAGATTTAATGATTTGGCCAGATGGAAGTAATTTCAAACCAAAAGATATTATTGAAAATTTACAATATTTAAAACCTGTTTCAGCTTTCAGAACAAAATATGATTACGACAATTTATTATACATTGTGGCTGGTGAAGTGATTGAAAAAGTAAGCGGATTATCTTGGTGTGAATTCGTGGAAACAAGAATTATGAAACCTTTAGAAATGAAAAACAGTGCTGGTTCTTTCTTACGTTTAAAAGATACAACTAACATTATTGATCCTCACGTTCCAACTGATGGAAAATTAAAAGTGATTTCTCGTTATAAAAATCAGACTTTTGACGCAGCTGCCGGGATTTATTCATCTGTTAACGACATGAGTAAATGGATGATTATGCAATTACAACAAGGAAAATATGGCACTAACAAAGAGAACAAATTATTTTCAGAATCACAACATAACGAAATGTGGCAATTGCAAACCATCATTCCTGCAAGAACTAGAGAACCTTATTTTACCCACTTTTCTGGTTATGGTTTAGGTTGGTTTTTGAGTGATGTAAAAGGTTACAAGCAAGTGACTCACACGGGTGGATTAGAAGGAATTGTAACACAAGTCACACTTATTCCAGAATTAAATCTAGGAATTGTGGTATTAACGAATCAACAATCTGGAGCAGCATTTAATGCAATTACAGGTACAATTAAAGATGCGTATTTAAATATCGAATACAAAGATTATGTCAAAATTTTAAGCGAAAGAGAAAAAAATAACATCGCTGAAGCAGATAAAGTTTCTGCAGAAGTTTGGGCAAAAATAGAAGAAAACAAAAAAAATAAAGTCAAAATTGACCCCAAAAACTATATTGGAACATACAAAGACAATTGGTTTGGAAACATTACAATTACTGAGAAAAAAGGGAAATTGTATTTCAATTCGGAGCGTTCACCACAATTAGCTGGTGAGATTTTCTTCTATAAAGACAATGTTTTCGCTGTAAAATGGTTTAACAGAAGTTTTAATGCCGATGCATTACTGACTTTTTCAGCCAACAATACCAATATAAAAATGGCTCCAATTTCTGATATCACAGATTTTAGTTACGATTTTCAGGATTTAGATTTCAATAAAAAATAATTAATTAAGCGTTCTATTTTAGGACGCTTTTTTTTTTGATATGTAGATTATTAGCACTATTTTTATATACTCCAAAATTTGAATATGACTGAGATAGATTTAGAAGCTGAAAACAAAGCAATTGCCAAAGAATACAAAGAGTTACTTCGTATTAGTTATCAAAATCTTACTGATGATGATAAAAAATTAATTCGTAAGGCATTTGATGTCGCAGTTGACGCCCATAGTGATCAAAGAAGAAAATCTGGCGAAGCCTATATTTTCCACCCAATCGCTGTTGCAAAAATTGTGGCTTCTCAAATTGGGTTAGGCTCTACAGCTATTGCAGCTGCCCTACTTCACGATGTCGTAGAAGATACCGATATTACGATTTCGGATATCGAAAAAATGTTTAATCCTAAGATTGCTAAAATAGTTGAAGGATTAACCAAAATTCCTAAAGTTAAAAACGACCAAGAAATTTCGCTTCAAGCGGAAAATTTCCGTAAAATGTTATTAACATTAAACGATGACGTTCGCGTAATCTTAATTAAAATTGCCGACAGATTGCACAATATGCAAACTATGGATGGCATGGTGGATTACAAACAAGCTAAAATTGCATCGGAAACCTTGTACATTTATGCACCACTCGCCCATCGTTTAGGTTTATATAATATCAAAACACAATTAGAAGATTTAGGGTTAAAATACACTGAACCTGATGTGTATGCTGATATTGTTAGCAAAATAAAGGAAACTAAGGAAGAACAAGATGCATATATCAAGTCTATTTCCGATGTTTTGAGTAAATCTATGACAGAAGAAGGAATTGATTTCATTATCAAAGGCCGACCAAAATCTATATATTCGATTCGAAGAAAAATGAAAGCACAAGGTGTCACTTTTGATGAAGTGTACGATAAATTTGCCCTTCGAATTATATACAAATCCAATCTTCACGATGAAAAATTCTTAGCTTGGAAGATTTATTCTGTAGTTACAGATCATTATCGTCCAAGTCCGAGTCGATTACGCGATTGGATTTCATCTCCAAAATCAACAGGTTACGAAGCACTACACATCACAGCTATGGGACCAATGGGAAGATGGGTAGAAATTCAAGTTCGTAGTGAACGAATGGATGAAATTGCAGAAAAAGGTTACGCAGCACATTATAAATATAAAAACGGTGCTACGGAAGAAAACAGTTTGGAAATCTGGTTAAACCAACTTAAAGAAGCGCTAGAAAACGCCAATAATAATGCAGTAGATTTTGTTGAAGATTTCAAACTGAATTTATATGCCAAAGAAATATATGTTTTCACACCAAAAGGTGAAATTAAATCGCTTCCAAAAGGTGCCACAACTTTAGATTTCGCGTTCAGTATTCACTCGGAAATTGGAGTCAAAACTCGTGGTACAAAAGTAAATGGAAAATTAGTTCCCCTAAATCATATTTTAAATAGTGGTGATCAGGTGGAGATTATTACGTCTCCAAATCAAAAACCAAATTTACAATGGCTAGAATACGTTACTACATCTCGAGCTAAAAATAAAATCAAAAATGTACTTAACGAAAATGTTAAGAAAATTGCCGAAGACGGAAAAGAAATTTTAACTCGAAAACTTCGTCATTTAAAAATTACTTTAAATGAAAGTTCTGTGAATGAATTAGTTAACTATTTCAAGCTTCAAACAAGTTTAGATTTATTTTACAGAGTTGGAATTGGTGCAATTGAAAATCAACAATTACGTGATTATGCTGCTCAAAAAGGTAATACACTTGTAAATTTCTTCAAGAAAACAATTAAAAGAAGTCCTGGAAACGAAGAAAAAGCACAGAAAAATGAGGCTAATAAAAAACTAGATTTATTAGTTTTCGGAACGGAACAAAGTAAATTAGAATACAAATTATCTCCTTGTTGTAACCCAATTCCTGGTGATAATGTTTTTGGATTTGTAACTATCAACGAAGGAATTAAAGTTCATAAAACCGATTGTCCGAACGCCATTAGTTTACAATCGAATTTCGCATACCGTATTGTTCAAGCGAAATGGATAGATTCTACTCAAGAAGAATTTAATGCCATCTTAAAAATTACTGGAATGGATGTTTTAGGATTAACAAATAATCTTACCAAAGTCATTTCAAATCAAATGCACGTGAACATTCAAAGTATCAGCTTAAGCACTGATGCAGGAATTTTTAACGGACAAATTACAGTTGTAGTTCAAAACAACATGATTCTTAAAAAATTAATAGACAATATTAAAAAAGTTGACGGTATTGATAAAGTAATTAGAGTTTATAATAATTAAAAAAAACTTCTAACTTCTAACTTCAAACTTCTAACTTTCACTATATTTGCATTTCTTTTCATTTAAATAACAAATGGATAACAATCAAAACCAAGAAACGGTTAAAAACGTTTTCACCAATTACCTTGAAGAAAAAGGGCATCGTAAGACACCTGAGCGCTATGCTATACTTCAAGAAATATACGAAAATCAAGAACATTTTGATATAGAATCGCTATACATCAAAATGAAAAACAAGAATTATCGTGTTTCTCGTGCTACGCTTTACAACACTATCGAATTATTATTGGATTGCAAGTTAGTACGTCGTCATCAGTTTGGTCAAAACCAAGCGCATTACGAAAAATCATATTTCGACAAACAACATGACCATATTATTTTAACGGATACTGGAGAAGTGATTGAATTTTGCGATCCACGTATTCAACAAATCAAACAAACTATGGAAGAAATGTTCGGAATAAGCATTGAGAATCATTCCCTTTATTTTTACGGAACAAAAAACAAATAGAATAACAACTAAATTAACCCTAAACTAAATAGGTTTAGGACAAAACAACAACACAATGAATGTAGATTTACTACTTGGATTACAATGGGGTGACGAAGGAAAAGGAAAAATCGTCGATGTATTAACTTCTAAATATGACATTATTGCTCGATTTCAAGGTGGGCCAAACGCTGGACATACACTTGAATTTGATGGAATTAAACACGTTTTAAGAACAATTCCTTCAGGGATTTTTCATAAAAACAACGTAAACATTATTGGAAATGGAGTAGTAATGGATCCTGTAGTTTTTCAAAAAGAAATCGAAGGATTAGAAAAATTCAATTTAGACATCAAATCTAAATTATTATTGTCAAGAAAAGCACACTTAATTTTACCAACGCACCGTTTATTAGATGCGGCTTCTGAAGCAGCAAAAGGAAAAGCAAAAATTGGTTCTACATTAAAAGGTATTGGTCCAACTTACATGGATAAAACAGGTAGAAATGGATTAAGAATTGGAGATATTGAAATGGCAGATTTCCAAGAAAAA